>JAZUCM010000135.1:0-21514 GCA_045639085.1 Candidatus Gastranaerophilus bacterium | reverse complement strand
ATGTTATTGACCTTGTTAATAAATACGTGCTAATCTATAACAATAGGCCACAGTGGAACAAAAATAAACTGTCTCCGTGCAGATACAGAGATTTTTTATTGGCTGCTTAATTTGTGTCCAGGTTTTGGGGACCACTTCACTTTAACCCTTTAACCTATCTACCTTTTAACACGTTACGCAATTTTCATTATGCACAAAATAATCATGCGGCACTTGACAAAATCCCCGCGATAGTGTATAATGAGAATATGTTAAATGAAAATGAAAGTATAAAGAGTTCAATAGGGGGGGGGGGCGCCTCAAAGTCCTGATTATATCTGGCTTTGCGAGTCATGTTTTGCCAAAACCTCCGACCCTTGCGAACGCAAGATTACGGAGGTAAACATGACAGAAACATTAAAAAAACATGCGTCATTGCGAGGAACAAGCAATATTAACGAAAATTCAAACGTGGCGTACGCGCGCGGGTTAAATTCCCATAATGCCCTATCGCCCTATCAACCTAACGCCCTATCGCCTTGCGGCCACGCATTCACGATGGCCGAAATCCTACTTTCCCTTACAATCATCGGTGTCGTCGCGGCAATCACTCTGCCATCACTCATGGCGAACATCAACGAACGGACTTGGAACACGCAACGCAAGGCTCTTTACGCCCGCATGTCCCAAGCTATTGCAATGTTGCCACAATTGAATGGTTATGGAACGTTGACTGAAGATACAGACGGTGTTGTAACTGAAGATACTGTCGCCGAGGCATTTATTACAGAGGGGTTATCAAAAGTTCTGAAGATAAACAATATTTGTGACAATGAACATTTGGCAGATTGTGGCGTTCCAACGCAGATGAGCGTATTTGGTGGCTCTTTGCTTGATACACCTTTGACGTTGGCCGGGTTAAATCCAAAGAACGTTAGTTTCAGTTTTAATGATGGTATTAATGTAGGTAGTTTTTCTTTAATTGACACTAAGGCGGTTGCGTTTGAAACACAAAACGGTGAGAGTGTTTTGGCATTTTATAATCCTTTTTGTCAAGAGCGTTATGAAGGTATTTCTAAATTTTATCCGGCCTCTGTAATGTGCGCGAACTTTGTTTTTGATTTGAACGGTAACAAAGGACCTAATACTGTTGGTAAGGACATTGGATTTATGACCGCTAATTATCCTTATGATTCTGTTGTTGTCGCTCCAAATCCTCAGGATAAACCTCTTGCAGAAAATTATTCTTGGGTAAATGCCGGTGCTGCTTGTACCAATTTTAATCCGGAGTATCGTTTACCAAACATCTTAGAACTATCATCTATATCTGTAAATGCGTCATTAACTAACATTTCAGAAGGCTATTATTGGTCTTCTGATAAAGCTACAGCAACACGTCCTTGGTATCTTTGGAGTGGTGGTTGGGCTAACAGTTGGATTGATAGCGATGGAGATCCGCGTTCCGTTTGGTGTGTAAAGCGCTAAGTTTTTCCCTATCTAAGTTATATTAATTTTTGTAAATTTTCCCACCTCTTTGTAACAATTTTTTACATTCATTAAACTTTATATATGTAGGAAACTAAAGCAAAGAGGCTTAGGGAAAAATGAGTTTCGACGTTAATGTTTTATCTGCAAAACCTGTGATTAAGCCGGCCGCTAGTATGCAAAATGACGGTGGTGGCGGCAATCTTGGGTATATGTTTCAGGGGCGTCGGCAAAATCAAGAGGGCGGTAAGAATATTTTTGAGGCTGAGTGCCCGATTGATTCATTTGGTAGTTCGAAGGTTGAGTTTCAGTTAGAAGATGATAATTTTTCGTTTAGGGAATGGTTTTGTGAAGTTATTAACGCTATTAAGGCGTTGTTTGGTGTGAAGTAGGTTACAATCACTTAATAATTTTGACCGATTGTTTGACTTGAGGTACAATTTTATTGTGATATTTGTAACTTTAGCAGGTTTATTATGAAAAAAATTCTAATCGTTGATGATGAACAAGATATCGTTGAGAGTTTGAAATTTGTCTTAGAAATAGCAAATTATTCTTGTTATTGCGCTTATAATGGCGAAGATGGTTTGCGTTTGGCCAAAGAGATTGTGCCGGATTTGATTATTCTTGATGTTATGATGCCAAAGATTAACGGGTTTAAGATAAGCCGACTTTTAAAATTTGACAATAAGTATAAGGATATTCCGATTTTGATGTTGACGGCACGTTCTCAGATGGAAGATAGGCTCATTGGCGAAGAAACCGGCGTGAACGAATATATCACAAAACCTTTTGACTTGGATGAAGTTGTAAGTAAGGTTGAACAGTATTTGGGTGCTAAAAATGCAGGCTGTTACTAATAAGACACTAGAAAAATTGAAGTATGACCTTGTGCGAGAAGGTCTTGTGCCGTTTGATGTCGTAAATCAGGCGACTCAGCTTGCAGTTTCTCAAAATACTAATATCGGACAAATTTTGATTAATTCAGGGGTGATTTCTGAAGATGCTATTTTGAAGTTTTTGGAAGAAAAATTACATATTCCGTTTGTAAACCTCAATGATTACTCTTTGGACAAAAATACTTTGAAATACATTTCTTATAACGATGCAAAAAAATACAAAATTTTGCCGTTGTTTAAAATCGAAAATGTTTTGACTGTTGCGATGGCCGATCCGATGGATTTGTTTGCGATAGATAAAATTGTTGAAACTGCAGAATGCTCTATTGAGGCGGTTATTGCGTCGGAAAAAGTCGTTTTAGAAAAGATTGACGAATATTATAATGAGGCGTCCGGGGCGGATAAAATTATTTCAACGTTTACAAATGTTGACTATGATTGGCGTGAAGAGCTTCATAACGATGATTTGAGTGACGAACATATTAACAAAATTATCAGCTCAATTTTGCGTCAGGCTGTGTTTGAAAATGTACATGAAATCATTTTTCGGCTTGAAAACGACGGATTTGAAGTTACATTCAAAACTCATAACGAAGTAAATGGTAAAGGAACTATTCCTACGGTGTTGATGGAGTCATTTATTGCGAAATTGAAAAATTTGGCACAGTTGGATTCGACTGTCAGTGAGGTTCCGCAACTGGGTAAATTGACTTTTGAAATGGGTGATTTGTCGCTCGTGGCAAGTGTTTCGACCTTTCCAACTATTATGGGCGAAAGGATTTATATTAAGCTCTACAAGCCGCCGGCTTGCCTTAGAAGTCTGTTGAATTCGACGCAAAATTATAATTCTTTGATTAATTCGCTAAAGCAGCCGGGGGTTATTTTTGTGTGTGGTTCTCAGTTGGGTGGGAAAACTCATCTGATTTATTCGTTACTTAATGAGATTTCGTCGCCGGATAAAAATATTATGACCATTGAAAGTATTGCCAAGTATAACTTGCCTAACGTTAATCAGTGCGAACTCAACGAAAATGTGGGCTTTAACATGGAAAAAGCTGCAAGATTTATTGAGTTCCAATCTCCTGATATAATTTATTTGGAAGGGATGAAAAGCAAAGATACTTTTGAATATTTTTCAGAACTCGTGTTCAATGATAAGGTCGTTATTATGGAATTTTTGGCGAATAATATGGAAGATTTGCGCAATAAAATGTCTTATTCTGATTTTGACACGTTAAAATCACTAATTTCTTGCCTAGTTTTTATCCATTCACAAGACAGTATTGAGGTTTTTGATAAGGAAATTGCGCAAAAATACTTAGCATAACTTTATTTTTTGTCTGTCGGAGGCGTGTTTTCTGTCACTGCTAATTTTTCTGAGCTCTGTGATTGCGCTTGCGCAAATATCCGGGGTGCTGTTAGTAGAGAGTATTTTTCTAAAACATCTGTACGCGTAGGTTGGTTTTCCTAGTTTACGATAGCAGGAACCGAGTTTTTCGTACGCGCTGGCGTAATTCGGGTTCAGTTTAACCATGCTGTTTAAAAGTGGTATTGCGTCACTATATAGTGACATTTTTATAAATAATTCAGCTTTTTTCTCATAAGCTTTAATGTAATTTGGAGAGGATTCAATCAGTCGTTGGTAGACCATGAACGCCATGTCCGGCTCTTCGCAAGACTCGTGCGCGATTCCTAGGTTTAATACTGCATGCGGATGTGTTGGGTTTGTCTGAATTGCTTTGATGAAACTGTTGACTGCGACACAAGTTTTTTGTTGCTTTAACCCGCACAATCCCATTTCGTAAAACGCACTAAATGACTCTTGGTTTAGAGCTATAGCTTTTTCAAAATACGAAATCGCCTTATTATATTTGTCCATTTTTTTGTAACAAAAGCCTAAAAGTGTATAAATTTTGTCGTTATTTCTTTCTGTAATTAATTTATTTAATAATTGCTTGATGGCGCTTTTGTAAATTTGGCCAAACTTAATCTTTCGGCTTTGTTGCGCTGGTAATATATCTTTTATCACTTTAACCTCTCCACATTGTTATTTTATTCTATTTTGACTTTTTTAAGAACAATCATTTGATGTAAAAAATCTCAATCGATGGATTTATAAAAATTTCTGTGGTATAACATTGTTATGAGAAGATTAGCTTTTGTTTTAGGTATGTTATTTTGGGCCGGAAACGCTTATTGCGAGGAGCTTTCGTTGCCTTCTGCGTCTGTGGTTAAGGCTGGGATTGAGATCCCAAAAGTCGGTGTAAATGCTAAGGAATCTCTACTCCTTTCGGATGAAGAGTACATGAAGCAAATTATTGAATTGCAACGTGAAAAGGACTTGGAAGATATTGAAAGTCTTTGGGAAGGTACTGTTAATAATAATCAGGTGATAGCGTTTGCCCTTAAAAAGCTTGCCACGCCTGAAAGTCAGCGTCGAATTCATTCTTCGTTGATGTCTAAAACCCTTTCGGCAATGGTTGCAGGGGCTTCTTTTGCACCGATGATGATGGGGCAGAATTATATGCTTCAATCAGGGGCTTTTGCGGCCGGCAGATTGGCGCAAAACTTGATAAATAAGAAAAATGTTCCCCAAGAAGTTCCGCTTACGGATACAGAGATGATTGAGCTTGCCGGATTGGTTGAAAATTTGCAGGATAAAATTATAAGTAATTATTACAATTACAAAAATTCACTTACTCAGTTGAAAGAAACGCGCACAAAGCTTTTGCTTTATAGTAAAAATTATTCAAATGCCTTGGAGCGCGAGGATTTACTCGAAATTACGATTTCGTCTTCACTATATGAAAGTTTGCAGATTGATGAGTTTTATCATCTTGAAAATGCAAAAAAATATCATCTGGCGCTACAGAGAATGGCCGGAAAGAAGATTGTTGATAACTTGAATTTGATTCAGTTCAACAATAATGTCTTGTTGGATAAATCCGGGGGGCGGAAATGAAAATAAAATTGATGTGTTTAATTGCATTTTTTAGCCTTGCGGGAAGCGCTTTTGCTGTAGATTTGTCTGAAGTTAATACGCCTAAAGTGCCTATGTATAGGGTGGGTTTGACTGATGATCCTGAGGTTAGGTATTCAGTTGGCGAAAATAAAATTTTTGCGAATGTCTCTGTTTCTGAAAAGAAAATTGACTATTCCATAGACAAAATTTCGGCTGAAAACGTTGAAACTTGTGATTTGAGTAAAATAACTTATGCCGATTTGAGCATCAAGAAACTTTCTCAAGAAATTGCAAAAGAGTTAGAAGCCGATGAGCGCCTTATGATGAGTGATTTGTCGCTGTTGTGGCATGGCGCGGCAACTCAAAGTGATACCATAAATTTTGCGCTTTATAAGTTGTCTAATCCTGAAGAGGATAAACCTAACAGCAAGTCTGTTAAGAGTGTTTTAGGTAATATTGCCAGTATGTCAACGATTGCCGGCGCGTCAATGGGAAGTCCGATGTTGGCCGCAGGTTCTTTGCTTGGCGGAAATCTTTTGAGCATTTTTTCTCAGGATACAAAAGCTTTAAACTATAAATATTCAAAAGTTAATGATGCTGATATGGTTATTTTGGTGCGTAAAATAGAAGAACTTCAGCAAAAAATGGTTGATTTGTATTTTGAATATATGATTGCGCGCAGAAAAATGTTGATGTTGGAAAAAATGGCCACTGAGCGTAAGAAAAATTATGAACTTTCGATGAATTCTTCTCGCGATATTGTGCTTATATCTGACGCATATTTTAGAAATTCTGTTGATATGCTTGCGCGTGCGACGTCAGAATTTTATTCTGTGCGCGCTACGCTTGAGCAATTCGTTGGACATGACATTTTTGTTCAGTTTGAAGATGATATTCAATCTCGTGAAAACGACACTAAATAGTGTCGTTATTTTAAAAAAGTCACTTATATGTGACGGCTTGATGTATCATAAAGCATATTCGCAAGTTTTTCGGCACCTTCAAAGTTGTGAGAACGAATTATTTCTGCAGCGAATTCTCTTTGGTAATCAACGAAGTGGTGTTCAATTGTGAATTCTCCGTTTTCGATTTCGATTATAGCGTAACACGGCATCGCATCGGGTGTCATTGGACGTCCGACACTGCCGACGTTTACGACTGTTTTTCTGTTGTTGAGTTGATAGCCGCAAGGGATATGCGTATGGCCACAGAGGATTAAGTTAGCGTCACTATTGAGTGTCATTTCTTCGACTGTTTCCGGCATTAAATCCGGGTAAATGTTTTCATTGTTGCGTCTTGGAGAGCCGTGAACCATGTGGATTTTCACCCCTTCAATTTCGATTATTTTTTCAGCCGGCAAGTTTTTTAAAAAGTCTTTATGTCTTTGAGGTAATACGCTAATATCGTACTTTAAAGCCTCAGCCATAACTGGAAACGCATTTTTTGTATTGTTGTAAATATCTTCGTTGTAGTCGGCTATTAGTTTGTCCGTATTGCCTTGAATAAATTCCCACGATTGTTTTTGGATGAAATCCAGTGTTTCGACCGGTTGCGGTCCGGCCATTGCATAATCGCCAAGGGCTAAAACCCTGTCAATATTGTTCTTTTCAAAATCATTTACTACCGCTGTAAGGGCGTGTAAGTTTGCATGGATATCAGATATTACAGCAATTTTCATGGTATTTTTCTCCTCTTTATGCTAAAATGATATTATGATTACAAGAAGAAAGTCAATAGGTTTTAATATAGGAAATGTTGCAATTGGTGCAGGTGCCCCGATTTCTGTTCAGTCGATGTGTAATACAGATACGCGCGATGTTGATGCTACGTTACGACAGATTAGTGAGCTGCACGAAGCCGGTTGTGAGTTGATAAGGCTTGCTGTGCTTGATATGCAGGCGGCTGAGGCTATTCGCCAAATAGTTGAAAAGTCTCCCATGCCTGTAATTGCAGATATTCATTTTGATTACAGGCTGGCAATTCAGTCGATAAATTCCGGGGTTAGCGCGTTACGCCTAAATCCTGGTAATATCGGTAAGCGCGAAAACGTCGAAGCTGTTGTAAAATTGGCTAAACAACAAAAAATTCCTATCCGTATCGGTGTAAATGCCGGGTCATTGGAAAAAGTTCTTGTTGAGAATACAGAACTAAGTTTGGCGCAAAAACTAGTGGAAAGTGCGTTAGGGCATGTTAAAATTCTTGAGGATCTGGATTTTGGGTTGATAAAAGTCTCCCTTAAATCCTCTGATGTACTGACGACAATTGACGCCTATCGGCTTGCTGCGGAGCGTATTCCTTATCCTTTGCACTTGGGGGTTACTGAGGCGGGAACGTTAAAAGCCGGATTGATTAAGTCGTCCGTTGGTATCGGGACTCTCTTGGCGGACGGTATTGGTGATACGATAAGGGTTTCATTGACAGAAAGACCGATTGAAGAGGTTTATGCAGGGTTTGAAATTTTAAAATCTCTGGGGTTGCGTCGAAAAGGGGTGAATTTCATTTCTTGTCCGACTTGTGGAAGGACTCAAATTGACTTGATTTCGCTTGCAAAACAGGTTGAAGAACGTTTCAAGAATTTAGATAAGTCCTTAACTATAGCGGTAATGGGGTGCGCTGTAAACGGTCCGGGAGAGGCTCGTCATGCGGATTTTGGTATTGCTGGCGGTGTTGGCGAGGGGCTTGTATTTAAAAAGGGGGAAATTGTTGCAAAAGTTCCTGAGTCGCAACTTTTAGATAAGTTGGAAGAACTTATTCAAAAATCCTCTGTTTAGTTCATGACAGTTTTATATTAAGTTTTTATAATAAACTTGTGCAAATCATTGATTACGAATATACTTTTAGATAAGAAGCAGGAGCATGGCTATGAAAAACAAAATTTTATTCACATTATTGGCATTAACGGTTGCGGTTCCGTCATTTGCGTATATTTCCAGAAGTGACACTTATTCCAGTGACTTTTTGAAAATGAACGGATACTCAGACACCTCAATTATGATGGTTAACCACGAAAGAAACAAGGCTGCGGGGATTCCAAACGAAATGCCTAACAAAAAGGTTATAAAAAATAAATTTTTAAGAACGCTCTATAACGCCTACACTTATATTGATCCGGCTGCGGAAGGTGATACGTTCTTGAATCACAATATTGAAATTGAACCAAGTTCAAGCGATCTATAGTATGGTTAAATTAAAGATAGTTTTATCCTCCATTCTTTTATTTTTTTTAGCATCACCGGCTTTCTGTGCAAAGTCCGGTGGTGTTGAGTATCATGATTATCTTTTTGATTATTCTCATTTGGATTCTGCTCCGATTCGTGTTGAAGCCGATTCTTTGCTAAAACAAGCAATAGATTCTACTGATGTTGCAATTAGAAAAGATTTATTCCATCAGGCGATGAAAAATTATTATATTTTGCTGAAAATTACTCCTGATGATGTTGAGGTTTTAAACAGGAGAGGCTTGATATATGATTATTTGGACAGAAATCTTTTGGCGCGTTCGTTCTTTTCTCGCTCCTTGAACATTGATAAAGATAATTCGGAAACAAATTTTTTTGTAGGTGATTATTTTTACAAGAGACGTGATTTCAAGCGTGCTCTAAAGTATTTTTTGGTCGCGTATGAGCACGGTTATAACAATTACGATATAAATTACAAGTTGGCGGTAATTTATGAAAAATTTGGTGATTTGTGTAATGCCAAAAGGTTTTATCAAGATGCTTATGCGCTGGATAATACTCAAGAATTTTTACTTGAAAAAATAGAGAGTATTCCGGAAGAAAACGAGGAGTATCACGGTACTATTAGGAGCTAGAATGAGACATTTATTAATTATCATATTGGGATTAATTTTAGGGGTTAGTGGTCTGTGTTTTGCTGCGGATGAGCCTGTCGATGCAACTCTTGAGGTAAGTAAAGGTAAAGTTATCGAGGGTTACATGCCTTATGTTGCTAAAAAGGACGAAGTGATTTATTCCAGTTCGCACTATAAGATTAATAAGTTCGATCCTACAATAAAAAACAATGCGGAAGGGGTTAATATGCCTGGTGCGCGAGGCACTAATCAGTTAGTTATTTATACCCCGAATTGTGGTGAATCTACCGGGACCAATGAATACGGATACGAGGCTATTGTTGTTGGTAACACTGTTGTTGATCTTGCCGGGGCAAATTCTCCGATACCGCCGGATGGGTTTGTAATTAGTGGGCATGGCAAGGCTAAAACTTGGATTAATAATGCAGTTAAAATAGGTACAAAAGTTTACGTTGATTTGGAAAATATGACAATTTTTACCTATGTGACCAGCGAAAGTTATCTTTACTTAGCAAATAAAAAACTTGAAGAAACGGAACAAATGATTCAATTTTATTCTCAGAATAATCCGTATTTTAATCAACGTTTTGCAAATGTTTATATTGAGGATTCTAAAAAGTATATTAAGAAGGCCAAGAAAAATCCTCAATCAGTTCAAAAAAATGTTACTCTTGCGATGGAAGCGTCAAATGATGCCCTGAAAAGTTCTATCCCCTATAAATCAGAGGAGATGAAAGGGGTTTGGATAAGACCTGTTGAAAAATCAGCGTCTGAAATTAAGGCCACTATCAAAAAACTTAAACGCTTGGGCGTTAATACGGTCTTTTTGGAAACTTTTTATCACGGGAAAACGATTTATCCGAGTAAACTCATGACGACTTATGGGTTTGTTCCGCAAAATGAGCTTTTTGTCGGGTTTGATCCGTTAGCGGTTTGGCGGGAAGAGTGTAAAAAGGAGAAAATTAAACTGCATATTTGGTTTGAAACCTTCTACATTGGTAACGAAAATCCGACAGTAAATCCGCAAAGTATATTGCTCTTGAACCCGTCTTGGAGCAATAAAAATCGTAAAGATTATGCGTCTATAAATCCGACAAAAGCCACGACCGAGCATAATGGTTATTTCTTGGATCCGGTTAATCCTGAAGTGAGAAAATTTCTGTTAGATTTGTTGGAGGAAATTATTTTAACTTATAGACCTGACGGAGTGAATTTAGACTATATTCGCTACCCTCAGGCTGTTTCAGAGATGAATGCTTGGGGTTATACCGAGTGTGCTCGGACTCTATTTAAAGAAAAATATGGTGTTGATCCCGCTTTGGTAGATGTCAATGAGTATGCCGTTCCTTGGGCGAATTTTAGAAGGGATTACGTGACGTTGATGGTGAAATCTGTCAATTCTTTGTGTAAAAAACATAAAGTTTATTTGTCTACGGTAATTTTCCCCGATAGGCTTTCGGCGCTAACTTCAAAGTTGCAAGATTGGAAAGAATGGTCGTTAAACGGTTATGTGGATGGCGTTACGCCCCTCTTTTTAACGTGTGATGCAAGAACGGCAAGTAATGCTATCAAAAAAGTTTCTTCGACGATTTCGCCTAAAACCGATTTGTATGCCGGGTTGTTTGTTGCTTTTATTGGCGGAAGTCCTGACGATTTAATTCGTCAAATTCACGAGGCTAGAAAACTTAATCTAAATGGCGTTGTTCTATTCGATTACGCTCATATTACGAATCGCTACACTGACGTTTTGGCGATGTTTTTTAGGCCTAAAGAAATTGTTATTCAACCGCAAAATTCTACTGAGTCAAAAGATGATTCAAAGAAAGAGAACAAACGTAAAAAGAAAAAATTGAATTGGATTTTTAGTTTTGATTAATTTATAAATGAGGGATGTCTATTACGAGACATCCCTCCGTTCAGGTTTATGCGCCTGTGTTTGAGCCTGCTAATTGTAAGAAATTCAAAATATTTGAGTAAAGATTTTGGTTGACATTTGCCAATTGGTTTAGGTAGTTGTACCTGTTATTTAGTTCTGTTTCGTACAATTCCGATTGTTTAGCAAGAATATTTTCAGTCAGGGTTTCGAGGGCGTTTGTCCGATTTTTTTCGATTTCGTTCAAATTGTCCAAAAATACGGAATTGTCCAGATTCCCAAAACGTGAGGCAATGTCGGCTTTTAATTCTCTAAACATTGGAGTATAGGTTTCGTTAAGTGTTCTCAATCCTTTTTTTCTATAGGCATCAACCTGAGATTGAATTTCTTTTTGCAAATCGTCCGAAAAAACATTTATATTTTCAAGGCCGCTAAGCAAGTTTTTGTTTGTGTAATCTAATAGATTTTTTTCGTCATCTGAAAGATTGTAGTTGGTCGAAATTCCTTTTTTTGAATGCTTAACATTCGCGATTTCGTCACCATTTAGTGACAAACTGGTGTTTAAAGGTTTAGAATTTGTAAGATTGCCTAAAATGGAATTTACCAAAGACGTTGATGAGGAGCCGGCTTTGGCTGCTGCAATTCCGTTGATTAAAGATGATGCAATAGTTGTTTTTGCCATAGAAATTATCCTTTATTGTTTGTACAACAAGGACAAAAATAATAAAACAAGCACATTTAGTATATCATAGTTTTTATATTTTGTCCAGAGTTTGTTTTTCTTGTTTATTTTAATATATTGTAAACACTACTTTACATATTGAGGGTTTTTGTTTAAAATATTATTGAGGGCTATTGTCTATGAATAATTATGAAAATTTTAACAATATGGAAACAAATTCGCGCAAGTCTGCACTGATTCAGGAGCGTGTTAATTTGGTTTCTACTCATATGTATAAACAGTTTCTGGATTATAGTCACGCTACAATTAACACAAACAAGATTTTTGCGAGTATGAATGACAATTTGGTTGCGATTGTTGAAACTTTAAAGGAAGGGTTTTCCTCTCGTGGGGTTACAACTCAAAATATTTACGTCGATACGGATCCGCAAAAATCGCTTATAGTGGTTAATATTTTGTGGCATAAAATGAGTTTTACGACGCGCTGTAACTTTCAGCCTCAGGCGCTTTATCGTGAAGTTGGCCCGCATATTTTCTCCGGACGTATTATGGCTATTCGAGGAAATTATAACGATATAATGAAAGGGGTTGCGGATCACGATGAAGAAATGAAACGCCTTTTGGATAATGAAATAGCGTCTTTGTTTATTCCGGCAGAAATTAATCAGAATGCAATTATGAAAATAAAACATTTATCCAGTAGAGATTTTCTTTTGAACCTGGTTGATGCACCAAGGGAGTTCGCTCTCAAGGTTGTTGAAGCCGTTTGCGGTGGCGGCTTGTACCACGAAGAAGGTGCGAGAAAAAGTTTCAATCTGTAATCGGCGCAAGTGGGTTATTTGACTTTTGAGAAATTGTAACTAAAATGTTATTAGAAGGTTGTTAATATGAAATTATTAGAAAGATTAAGGGAACTTGAAAATCAATATGTTTTTGTAAAATGGGCTTTGGGTAGCGAGTACGGTAAACTTTTGACCGTTGGTGACGATTTCATTGAGCTTGCCGTTATTGATGTTGAAACTATGGAGTATCGCGAAACGCTTATTGTCCTTTCTTCTTTGATTTTAGAAATTGCTATCGGCGGGGCGGATGTTGCGCGCATTATTGCCGAAGTTTCATCACGCATGAGTTTGCACGATTAAGTTATCTTACGAAAAGGTTTAGTTTTTCCTAAATCCCCTTGAATTTCAGTCTTGAGTATATATAATTTATGTATAATACATAGGACAGTTAGTGAGAAAGGGTTATCTTGGTATGATTACATTGGATTACAGGAGTGCGGACGCAGCAGTAATCGGTGAGGAGAATGGTCTTAATTTAGCTCAAGAATTTGACAATTATAAAGATACAATTGCAAATATTATAGCCAGTCTTAATCAGCGTAAAGACAAGCCGGGACAGTGGCTTCAGTGGATGAACTTGGGTTATAATGAAGAAACTATTTGGTATGTAAAAGAGTACGCCGCAATGGTTAAAGACCGTTTTGAAAACATTCTTGTTTTAGGAATCGGAGGCTCAGCCTTGGGCGGATTGGCCGTTACAGAGGCATTATTAAAACCATATTGGAATTTATTAACGCAAGAACAGCGCAGCGGTCTGCCGCGAATCTTTTTTCTTGACAATATCGATCCTGATACGATGAACGGCCTTTTTCAGATTTTAGATTTAAAGAAAACTTTGGTTAATGTCATTACGAAATCAGGTTCTACTGCCGAAACAATGTCACAGTTTATGGTGGTAAAAAACCTTTTAGAGCAGGAATTGGGGGCTGATTATCGTAAAAATATTGTTGCAACGACTGATAAAAAGACAGGGATTTTGCGTCAAATTGCGGAACAGGAAGGGTATAAAACTTTTGTTGTTCCAGATGACGTTGGTGGACGTTTTTCGGTGTTTTCGGCCGTTGGATTGCTCCCGTTTGCGCTTGTTGGGCTCGATGTAGACTCCATGGTCAATGGGATTAAGGACATGGATTTGGCCTTAAAAAATACCGATATTAACGAAAATATTGCGGCGCAAAATGCATTGATTCACTATTTAATGGACACTCAGAAAGGCAAAAATTTGTCCGTAATGATGCCGTATTCAAGCCGTTTGAAGTATGTTTCCGATTGGTATGTTCAGCTTTGGGCAGAGTCGTTGGGGAAAAATAAGGATAAATTTGGTAATAATGTAAATGTCGGACCGACACCGATAAAGGCTCTTGGGGCAACTGATCAGCATTCGCAGATACAACTGTATAACGAGGGACCTAACGATAAGGTTATTAATTTTATTCGCGTGAGGGAATTTGATACAATATTGGATATTCCGCGTATTTTCGAGTATACAGGCATTGGCTATCTTGGCGGAAAAACAATTAATCGTTTGATAAATGCTGAAGCTGATTCGACTCGCGTTGCATTGGCGGATTGTTTGCGTCCAACAGTTACGATTAGTCTTGAAAAGGTTGATGCTTATAATGTGGCACAGTTACTTTATATGTTAGAGGTTCAGACTGCAATTGCCGGGGAACTTTATAACATAAATACTTTTAATCAACCAGGAGTTGAGCAGGCTAAAAACTATACTTATGCGCTTATGGGACGTGCCGGGTATGAGGATTCAGCACAAGCAATTCAGGCAAAAATGATTTGATGTTTTGTCTATGGCTGAGTTAAATCCGCCTTTTGTATACTTGATATTTTGGTAATTCTTCATTAAAATAGTTTTATGAGATTGCTTTTTACATTTTTTTTAATATGCCTTTTGGCGGCACCTACAGCTTTTTCTCAAGAGGGTGTTGTACTCAAAACGGGTATTTCTCTTGATGAAATGGTGCCGGATATATTTTTCGGAACTTGGAGAATTAATTCAAAACTTTTGGAGACAAACGCAAAAGGTTCGTTTAAAAATAATACAGTTGATTTGTGGAACATTTCGAAAAGTAATTCCGTCATAACTTTAGACAACCCTTTTTCAGGAGCAAAAGCCTCTATTTCGTTGAAAGAGGTCGTGGGTAATAAAGTTGTTTTTGAAAAAGAAGGGCGTTATGACAACAAAATTTTGAGTGATACTGTTGAATTATATCTTGATGGGGATTCATTTAACGGATTCAATTATTTGGTGTTGAAAACCGTTTCTGATGTTGATGGACGTATTATGGATACCCAGACTGCAAAATATTCACTATATGGTGACAAAATTTCAGGGTATAATGTATTGGTTGAGGATTAAATTATGAAGAAAATTTTTGATACGGTTATTTTAGGTGGCGGCCCGGCTGGAATTTCTGCGGCTATATATGCGTGTCGTGGGGCTTCTAGTACGCTTATTGTCGATACGTGTGTTTTGGGTGGGCAACCTTCAAATTACTTGGAATTGGAAAATTATCCGGGATTTTCCAGGATTGGCGGTTTTGAATTGATGGAAAAGTTTGAGGAACACGCCAATCAATTTGGGGTGCAAACCCTTGTTATGCAAGAGATTGTGGCTATTGATTTAAAGTCAAACCCTAAAATTATAAAAACAAAAGAACATGAAATTGAGTCTAGGACGGTTATTATTGCAACAGGTGCAAAACCTATGAAACTTGGAGTTCCTGGTGAAAAAGAGTTTTTGGGTCGTGGTGTTAGCTATTGTGCCGTTTGCGACGGTGGTTTTTATAAGGATAAAACAATTGCTGTTGTTGGGGGTGGGAATGCAGCCCTTGAAGAAGCGCATTATTTAACGAAATTTGCCGCGAAAGTATATTTGATACACCGCCGTGATTCCTTTAGGGCAGATAAAATTATACAAGAAAGGGCGTTTTCTAACCCTAAAATCGAACTTATCAGTGACACTATTGTTGAAAAAATAATGGGCCAGGAACTTGTCAATGCTCTTGTGTTGAAAAATGTAAAAACTGAAGCAATTTCAGTTTTGCCGGTTGACGGAATCTTTCCTTATATTGGGATTACACCTAACGTCGAGCATATTTCAGGTCAACTTAATCAAGATGCGAGCGGGTTTATTATTACTGACGAAACAATGCAAACGTCACTCATGGGTGTCTTTGCGGTTGGGGATGTGCGCAAAACTCCACTCCGCCAAGTGATTACTGCGGCATCTGACGGTGCTATCGGGGCAGTGTATGCAACAAAATACCTGGAAACATTGTCAGAAGTTAAGCAACAGGTTTAGGCTTTTTTTCTTAAAATAATTTCGTAGTTGAGAACCTCTGCAATTTCTTCAAGTTCGCTAACCCTGAGTGTTTTGCGTGTGAATTTGTTGTAAAGGTTTCTTACGCCGTCGGCCTTGTTAAAAATCGCATTGATAGATATTTTTAACAACGTCATGTTAATACCTTCTTTTTTTGCGATTAATTTAATCTGTTTTAATAAATCTTTTGTGTTTAATAAAATTTCATTTTCCATATGAGTTAATATATCACGGATAAGTGAATTTGTCAATAAGGTGTCACTATATGGTGACGCCTTATTGTATAGTTAATATTTGTAAATTATTTGAATTACTTTTTTTATATTGTAGAATAAAGCTGTACGTACTTTATTGAGGGATTATGAAAGTAGCTTTAATTAATCATGGGTGCCCAAAGAATCTTGTCGATGCAGAATGGATGTTGGGGGTATTGACTAAAGACGGCATTAAAATAACGCTGGACGAGCGTGAAGCGGATTACGTTATTGTAAATACTTGCGCATTTATTAACGATGCAGAAAAGGAATCTGTGCAAACAATTTTACAGTTAGTGGAAGAAGGTAAGAAGGTTGTTGTAACGGGCTGTTTAGCACAAAAACATGGCGTTGACTTGAAAAACGCAATACCTGAAATTGTAGGGATGGTGGGTATTTCAGAGATTAATCAAATATCAGACGTGTTGAAGGCGCTTGTAGATGGGGAACAATATGTTCAATGTGTAGGGAACGACCCTAAATACTGTTTCCCGGAGCATGTCGAGCGTCAACAGATAACAATGGGGGCAAGCTCTTATCTCAAAATTTCAGAGGGTTGTAATTGTTCTTGCGGTTATTGTATTATTCCGAAATTGCGTGGTAAACAGGTGTCTCGACGAATTGAAGATATTTTGAATGAGGCTGAGTCTCTTGTTAAAAAAGGCGTTACTGAAATTATTTTAATTGCCCAAGATACGACATCTTATGGTGTTGATATTTATGGTGAATATAAACTCGCGGAATTACTCCGTAAACTCAATGAAATAGAGGGTTTGGGGTGGATACGAATAATGTATGCTTATCCGTCATTTGTCACTGATGAGTTACTTTTTGCAATTCGAGATTGTGAAAAAGTTGTAAAATATTTAGATTTACCTCTCCAACATTTTGACAAAGACATGCTTATTGCTATGCGTCGACCGGCGTTTGATTATGACGAATTAATTGCCAAAATTCGCCGAATTGTTCCGGGTATTGCAATTCGCACTACTTTCATCGTTGGTTATCCCGGTGAAACTGAAGAACAGTTTGAAGCATTACATGACTTTGTTAAGCGAACAAAGTTTGAACGTTTGGGCGTTTTTGAATATTGTCGCGAGAAAGGCACATATTCTTATTCTTTAAAACCACAAGTACCTAAAAGCGTTATGAAAAGACGCTATAAAGCGATTATGCAAACTCAAAAAGAACTCTCGTTGGAGAATAATGTGTCACGCATTGGTGACGTTTTGCCATGTATTGTCGAGGCTATAACAGATGATGGCGTTGTTGTAATGCGTTCTGCTTATGATGCGCCGGAAATTGATGGAGTTGTTTATGCAAATACTACATTTGAATGTTGTCCGGGAGATATAGAGTTGGTTAAAATTACTAATGCAGATGAGTATGACTTGTTCGGACAAATTTTGGAAAGTGAAGATTAATGGAAGAAGTTAGAGCTATTCGTGCTGACGTTGAGCAATATCAAGTTACTGAAATATTCAAGGATGTGTTTAAATATGCACCATCCAAGTTTTGTGGTATGCTTGGAAATGCCCTTATTGTTCCTGTTTACACGAGTTTGCTTTCGCCGGAGGAATATGGGCTTTATTCCCTTTCTATAGCGGTTCTTTCATTTTTGTGCATTTTATTTTCTGATTGGATTGGGCTGTCCGGATTAAGATTTTTTAGACAAAATCAATTACTGCAAAATATTCCGAAATACCTAACAACGCTTGTTTTGATGTTGGTTTCGAATTTGTTTATAATGTTTTGCCTCGCAACGGTTTTCAGGCAACAATTTTATGACTTTTTTCACATTCCGACTAAGTATTTTATTTGTATTTTGCTGTTGATTATTCCTGTTGCGATACGTGCTTTGCTGTTCCAGTTGTTACGGGCGCAGTTAAAGTCTATTTCGTTCACGTTCTCTACGATTTTAAACCAAATTATGACGATAGGCCTGTCAATATTTTTTGTAAAAGTCTACCATTTTGGAGCGTTGTCGTTGCTTTTGGGGATGGCTATATCAATCACATTGACTGATTTGTTGTTAATTTATCAAAGTGATATTGCGAAGAACTTTAAGTTGCAAAAAATTGAATGGGTTTCGGTTTTGCCGATTATCAAATACGGTATTCCCATTGCGGCGACGTCATTAAGCGCTTGGATTATAAACCAGAGTAACAAGTTCATTATGAACAGTATTAATGGCTTTAGTGATGTTGGAATTGTCGGTGTTGCTTATGGATTAACTTTACCGCTATTGATGACCATATTTTCAACGATAACAGTTGCGGCAATACCACGAATTATTAATTTGTACGAAGAAAAATATGATGTTACTCCTATTGTGTCCAAGTTTGTGGGATATTACATATTGATTTCTTTACCGTTGGTTGTTACTATGTCGCTTTATTCGTTGGATTATGTTCATGTTTTTTCCTCAAACGAACATTTTTATGTCGCGTATAAAATAATCCCTTATTTTGCTTTCGGTACATTTTTCTTGGCGTTAACTGATTATACTACCTTGCAATATCATTTGGCGAATAAGACCCAAATTGACTTTGTTTTAAAGCTGTTGTCGGGCATTTTAGGGATTGCGCTGAACATTATTTTAATTCCGAAATATTCACTCATCGGTGTCGGAATAGCAACTTTTTCTGCAAATTTATTTTATTTGGTGTTGAGTTTGTTGATTGTGATTCCGGGATTGCGTATTAGGTGTCCGGGAGCGATTTTGAAAAATGTATTTTTGGCCTTTGTCCCATATTTTTTCTGCGTATTTTTTGTTGTCCACAAATTAGTATTGTCATCCGCGCTGAAAATGGTATTTTTGTTAATTATTTTTCATTTCGCATATTGGTTATTGAGTCGCAATACTGCAAATGTGAAGAATTGTTAAGATAAGTTTTGTTAAGGTTTAAAGTTTTTCTAGCAAATTCCGACATTTTTATTACTTTACATGATATGTACATGCTATTTCTATGCCTAAATTGTGTGTAAATTTCATGTCAAATTTCGTTACAAAAGCTAGAAATGTGTATAAAAAGGTGATATCATTGCAATACTTATATATATGTCGAAAGGAAGTCCTGTATGAGCATTACGAAGCAGTGTAGACGTGCGAGAAGAGTATTTTCCGCAGTTGTGATTGCATCATTTTTTACCCAACAAATGTTAGCATTACCGGTATTAGCCAGTACTATTTCTGGTGTTAAAGGTGAGGATGGCGTTTATAACATTAACCCAGCCGGCGTTAGTAGTGACGTTGGTTTTAGAAAATATAGTCAATTTAAATTGACAGAGGGCGATATTGCCAATTTTATAATGAATTATGACGGTGCGGATATTTCAAAATTCGTGAACTTGGTCAATAATAAAATCGACATTAACGGTATTGTAAACACATTGCGTGCAGACGGGGCTTTTTCAAATGGTGGCTTGGTATTTATTTCACCAGAGGGTATGGTTGTTGGCTCAAGCGGCGTATTGAATGTTGGCTCATTGTCTGTTTTGACTCCTACAGACTCCGACTATGAAAAGTTCAAAAATAGTATTGAAACCACTTCGACAATAAATAAAAGTTTAAATGCTCTAAGAGATTCAGAAGGAACCGGAATTGTAACGATTTCCGGTAAAGTCATTTCCAGGGATATTGTCGACATTAAAGCAGCGGGCGTTGCTGTGTTGGCAGAGGGTGGAATCATTGCAGGTGTAGACCACGATGGTACTATTGAATCGCTGACAATGGCTGATACTTTGTTTAATCAATTGGTTAATATTGATAATATTTCAAGAGGCGATTCTTTAAGAAACGATAATGGTATTATTTCAATTACTTCTTACGGTTCTAATAAGGGTATTATTGTTGACGGACATGTACAGAATGTTGCGGATGATGGCTTTATTTCATTTGTTAATGAAGGTTCAAAAGGTATTTCTATAGCAGGCGATGTCGTTGCTAATGGTGGGACTATTCATGCAGAAAACAATGCTGGTTCGCTTAGTGTTTCCGGTAATATTGTAAACGATGGTTCTGCAACAACATTGGTAAATAATGGTACCAATTTGAAGGTTGTTGGTGGAATTGATAATGCTAACAAATTGACTATTTATAATAATGGTACGGGTGTATTGTCTATTTCTGGCGATATAACAAACGGCGGTGATGCAAATATTTCTAATACTGCAAATGCTACTGATTTGAAGATATCCGGCTCTATTGATAATGGCAATGATTTGAGAATTGTTAATTCAGGCACGGGTGCATTACTTTTGTCAGGTAATGTTTATAATGGTAACGATACTTTCGTGACAAATAAAGGCTCAAAAATGGAATTAAGCGGAGAAATCGATAATGGTCGTGATCTTACGATTACGAACTACGCTGGTTCCGGTTTGTCAACAACTAAAGCAAGCATAATAAAAAATGATGGCGATTTGGTCGTTAATAATAAATCTGGTATTTTGAATTTGGCTGGTGATATTACTAATAAGGGTGCTGTTGCACATATTATTAACACTGGCACAGATGCCACAATCGGTGGAACGATTAGCAATAGGGAAAGACTTGCTGTTGATAATTCAGGTTCCGGCGATTTGACTGTTTCTGCAGATATTACCAATAAAGGTGATGCAAGTTTTGAAAATTCCGGCAAAGGTTTTACTTTCTCCGGCAAACTTAATAATTCAGAAAATCTTGCGATTAAAAATGACGGTACAGGTGCATTGTTGATTTCTGGTACCTTGAAGAACGGTAATGATGCAACAATCGCAAATAATGGGTCTAAATATTCGCAAACTGGCTCGATTACAAACGGTAATAATTTATCAATTACTAATAAAGGCGCTTCAGGAATGAATTTTGCTGAAGATAGCGTTATTGATAATGATGGTGATATTTATATTACTAACAAAGCTGGCGTATTGAATATGGCTGGAACAGTCACAAACGCAGGCACATTGGTTAGAATTGCCAATTCAGGGGCTTTAGCGACTATTGATGGCGAAATTACTAATGACGGCCAGTTAGAAATTGTAAACACAGGTGCTTCTGGTATGGAAGTCTCAGCAGATATTGATAATGGCGTAAATACTATTATTTCCAATGCTAAATCAAGTCTTGTTATTTCTGGGACGATTGAAGACGGAAAATCTATATCAGTAGCGAACGCAGGAACGTCAATGACAATCGGCGGCAATTTGACGTCAGAAGAGACATTGCAGTTGACGAACGCCGGCAGTGGCGCATGGACGGTAGATGGCGCGGTGACAAGCGGCGGCGTGCTGAATGTAATAAATAAAACAAACGGTAGCGACTTGGCGATAGCTGGTACGTTGACGAGCGGAGATAGCTTGGTAGTTAGAAACGCCGGCAGTGGAGCGCTGACGGTAGCTGGTGC
>JAZUCM010000134.1:0-12761 GCA_045639085.1 Candidatus Gastranaerophilus bacterium | reverse complement strand
CTTGGAATGCCTCAGCTCGCTCGCGCTATTGACTTATTCACTTATTGACTTATGAGGGTCTTGACAAAAGCCCCGTCATAGTGCATAATGAAAATATGATATTACAAACTAAAAAAATGAAAAGTTCAATAGGGGGGGGGGCGCCTCAACAGCCTGATTATATTTGGCTTTCAGGCTCATGTTTTGTCAAAACCTCCGACCCTTGGTGAGCGCAAGATTACGGAGGTAAACATGACAAAAACATTAAACATTACACACCAAAATTGCTCAACGCTGGTACTGCGCCTCGCGTTAAACGCCACCGCTCGCGCTTGCGCGAAAGAGCGCGGTCTTCCGCGTCGCGCGCTCGTCTCTTCGCAAGGCAAGTCTTGCTCCGTGGCTCTGCTCGGCTTGGCCTTCACCATGGCGGAGATATTGTTATCTCTCACAATTATCGGCGTTGTCGCCGCAATCACTCTGCCATCTTTAATGGCGAATATTAATGAGAGAACTTGGAAGACACAACGCAAAGCGCTTTACGCCCGCATGAGCCAAGCCATCGCAATGATGCCACAGTTGGGTGGATATGGAACTTTGACGGAAGACGAAAGTGGTAGCGTTACAGCAGATACGGCTGCTGAAACATTTCTTACGGAAGGTCTTTCAAAAGTTCTGAAAATTAATAATATTTGTGATTCTGAACATTTGGCGGATTGCGGAATTCCATCAAGTGTAAAACCGTATTCTGGAGATGTGATTACGCCGTTTCCCAAAACAATGCAGGATATAACATCTACGTCTATATCGTTTACAACGACGAGTGGTGCATCTTTGTCTTACTATCAGATAAATACCAAAGCTGCAGCGTTTGAAACTCAAAACGGTGAAAGTATAGCTGTTTTTTATAATCCAAATTGTATTTCTGAATATAGAACAACTATTGACTGGCGTCCTTCTCAAATAACTATGTGTGCTAATTTTGTTTATGATTTAAATGGAAGTAAAGGTCCAAATGCCTATGGTGATGATATCGGCTCCATTACGGCGTTTTATCCGATAGATAGTAATGTAGTTGCGCCTTTGGCTTATAAACAAGATTATTCCAGTTTAGTTCCTCAGGTTGCAAGTGAAGGTAATATGAGTGCAGCGATGGCGTGTACTGCTCAAAGTGGTGGAGAGTATAGATTGCCGACATCTGATGAGCTTGCGGCATTGTATTTTAATACAAAGTTTCTTGGAAATCTAGATCGAAATTCCTCTTACTGGTCTTCTGATGTTGCAACTCTTCCGAATGGCTCAATTGTAGGCGTGCATTTGTCAACGTATGCAGGCTCTAAACTTATTACTTTGGCGCGCACTTCTCCTGGGTATGTTCGATGTGTTAAACGTTAGGTAAATCTTATTCTACGACTTGAATGCGGGCGTCATCGACTATTTTCAGCGGTTTATTGTTTTTGTTGAGGTGGTTGATGACGCAGCCCGTTAGGTCGTAATCGGTGATTTTTTCCGCCTCGTTAAATTTGTTTAGCATTTCGTAGTTGTCATTACCTTGCGCGTGGAAATCGTTTATTACTGTGCGGTAGAATTTGTATTCGCGAGGGTTTTCAGTATCAATAGGCGTTTTTTGTCCGTTTTTGTCAATAAAGTTCATTGATAGAACTTCTCCGTCTTTTGTGACTTTGTATTCGAGGCCGGAAACTTCCATTATGCCCGGTTTGAACCCTTGGTTTCGGAAGGATGTTGAGGCGAATTTTATTGCGTCGACAATTTCTTTTTCGCTGTAGTTGACGACGACAGCTTTGTTTTTGAACGGTAGTATTTCGTTGAGTGTTCTGGTGTCTAGGGTGCCTTCTTCGAAGAAACCGCGAATTTCCGGTGATGGCATGATTGCTATTTCAGCCTTGCAGTCTTCTTTTATGCAGTCCATAATGAAGTTTGCGTGGCCTGTCGGCTCAAGCAGTACGTTTTTGGGTGCTTTTTCTGCGTGTTCGACGTAACCTATTTTTTGCGGTTTCCCCAAAATTGATTCGATAATGTATTTCATCGGGAGATTTCTGCGGAAATAGTTTGTGTAAGAGATGTTGTTTTGGGCCTTTGTTATGATGCCGTTTTCGTCGAATTCTACATTGAGTACTCCGAAGTGTGTTCCGTCACGTCCGCCTTGGGTTAGGATTACCGGCTCGTTTGATTTTGAGTAGAAAAGGTTTTTGCCTTTTTTAACATCGCGTAAAAGATCGTGTGAATGGCCGCCAAGAATTATATCAATGCCGCTTGTAGCCCGGGCGAGAAGAACATCGCCTTCATAACCGACGTGAGAGAGGAGAATTATTTTGTCTATACCTTGTTTTTGGAGCTCATCTACATCTTTTTGAACTTGTTTTATGGTTTTGGACATCGTTTGGACTTGTAGGTTATGAGTTAATGTGCCTTGACGCAAACGTGAAAGTAGGTCTACCGGCGCGGTTCCGATGATTCCGTATTTGTGGCCGTTTATTTCTTCGATTGTGTAATTGTGAATTTTATTTTGAATTTTTTCGTTGTTGTTTATGTGGATGTTGTTGGCAAGAAGTTTATATTGAATTTCGCCTAAAATATTAAGGAGTTTGCTGGATTTTTTCCAGGCTAAATCGAACTCGTGGTTGCCCATGGCGGACGCTTTTACACCGATTGCGTTTTGGAACTTTACGGCGACTTCATTAATTTTTTCATCGTCTCCGAGTTGAATGTCTCCTGATGAAAGTTTCAAACAATCGACGCTTGGGTTTTTCTTGTTTAACGTGTCGAAAGTGTTTGAAACGCTGGCAAGGCGTTCCATGTTTATGGTTTTTCCGTGAATATCGTTAAGGTAAAAAATACTGGTCTGAACTCTTGATTTAGGTTGTCCTACGCCTAGCCGCGAATTTCCATTTGAATTGCGGTTTGCTACAGTATTAACGTTACTCGATATTGGATTGATTGACACTTTTTCTAATCCCTATGGCCATAAAAAACCTCAAGAATGTTTTTTGCTATAAGGTAACAAATTTGTTACAAATGTGTCGGATGCAATATTTTGTTAAGTTTTTGGCATAAAGTCTTCACTTTTTGCTTGTTTGTAATAAAATAAGTACATAAAGTTTAGAAAAGAGGAAGATATTTTATGCTAGTAACAAATATGAAATCGCACAATTGCGGCGAGTTGAATTTGAACAATATCAACCAAGAAGTTACCCTCTCCGGCTGGGTTTCTTGTGTTCGTGACCTTGGTGGTATTTTGTTTATTGAATTAAGAGACAGAAGCGGATTTTTCCAAATCGTTGCTAATCCGCAAATTAATCCGCAAGTGCACAAAGTACTTGAAAAGGTTCGCTCTGAGTTCGTTATTACTGCAAAAGGTAAAGTAACAAAGCGCCCGGAGGAAACTTACAACGAAAAATACGCAACAGGCCAAGTAGAAATGTATCCTGAATCTGTTGAAATCCTTTCTGAGGCAAAAGTTTTGCCGTTTGTTTTGGATGATGATAACGTGTCAGAGGATGTTCGTTTGAAATACAGATATCTCGATATCAGACGTGAAAAAATGCTCTCTAATCTTACGTTGCGTCACAACATCGTTCAAGCGGTTAGAAATTCGTTGAATAATAAAGATTTCTTGGAAGTTGAAACACCAATTCTTATTAAAACAACTCCGGAAGGTGCAAGAGATTATTTGGTTCCTTCTCGCGTTCAAGAAGGTAAATTCTTTGCGTTGCCTCAATCACCGCAAATTTTTAAACAGTTGTTGATGGTTGGCGGTATCGAAAGATATTATCAGATTGCAAAATGCTTCCGTGATGAAGATTTGCGCGCTGATAGACAACCTGAATTCACTCAGATTGATATGGAAATGTCTTTTGTTGAGCAAAAAGACGTTATCAAAGTTGTTGAAGACTTGATTGTTGACGCGTTTAAGGCTGCCGGCGTTGAAGTTAAACCGCCGTTTATTCAAATGCCTTGGCAAGAAGCGATGGATAGATACGGTTCTGACAAGCCTGATACACGTTTTGGGTTAGAACTTTTTGACCTGGGCGATATCATTATGCAATCAGAATTTGAAATCGTTAAGTCTACTCTTGCAAAAGGCGGAATCGTTCGTGGTATAAGAATTCCGGGCGGTGCTGCTTATTCAAGAAAAGATATCGACGATATTACAAAATTGGCTATGTCTTTTGGCGCAAAAGCTCTTGCTAATATTATTTACCTAGAGGACGGAACTGCTAAATCTCCTGTTCTTAAATTTGTGTCTGAAGAACAAGCAAAAATGATTCAAGAAAGAGCGCAAGCTCAAGCCGGAGATATTATTTTCTTCGTGGCAGACAAGCCGAAATTGGTTTACGATATTATGGGTAGATTGAGACTTCATTTCGGTAAAAAATTGAATTTAATTGATGATAGCAAACACGCACTTCTTTGGGTTGTTGACTTCCCAATGTTTGAATACAGCGAAGAAGAAGGTCGTTTTATGGCTATGCACCACCCATTCACTTCACCTTGTCTTGAGGATTTGGACAAGCTTGATAGCGGTGACTTGGGTAATGTTAAATCAATTGCTTACGATATTGTTTATAACGGAACTGAACTTGGCGGCGGATCTGTCAGAATCCATTCTTCTGAAGTTCAAAAGAAAATCTTTAAGGCGCTTGGACTTACTGAAGAAGAGGCGATTGAAAAATTCGGATTTATGGTCAACGCCCTTCAATACGGAACTCCGCCTCATGCAGGTTTGGCAATCGGTTTGGATAGATTGGTTGCACTTCTTGCAAGAACAGATTCCATCCGTGATGTTATCGCATTCCCTAAAAACTCAGGTGCTAAATGCTTGATGAGTGAGGCGCCTGGAGAGGCATCTTTACAACAATTGAGAGAACTTCATCTTAAAAGTACGGTTAAAGTTAATGCATAGGTGAATGTAAAATATATGTAGTTAAGAGGTCCGTTATTTTGACGGACCTTTGCTTTTCTTTTGATTAACAATACTTGTTAAAATTCGCTCTTGTGGTATAATTTTGGGTATGAGACACAATATTGTTGATGATACTATAAGAGTGAATTTGGAACAAAGAGAGATTGACACCTTGAGTGAGTTCGCGACAAAAAGTCGCTATACGCAAGGACGTGTTCGGGCGGAAGTCGATTGTCCGTTTAGGACTAATTTTCAGCGTGATAGGGACAGAATTATTCATTCCAAGGCCTTTAGAAGGTTGAAACACAAAACCCAGGTATTTTTATCGCCGTTCGATGATCATTTTAGAACAAGATTAACTCATACGCTTGAGGTTTCTCAGATTGCGCGGACGATTTCACGCGCCCTTAATTTAAACGAAGATTTGACAGAGGCGATTGCGTTGGGGCATGATTTGGGACACACGCCGTTCGGTCATTGCGGAGAGGGCGTTTTGAATCGCTTGTTGAAAGATGGGTTTAAGCATAATGTTCAGAGTGTTCGTGTGGTTGAGACACTGGAAGATTTAAATCTTTGTCAGGAGACGGTGGATGGGATTCTGACTCATTCTTGGGGGTATAAACCGGAAACTCCCGAGGCGCAAGTTGTTCAGTTCGCAGATAAAATCGCATATATTAATCATGATATACAGGATTCTATTCGCGCAGGGATTATCGCGGAAAGTGATTTGCCCAAAGATTGTATAAAATATTATTCGTCCACGCCGTCTAAACGCTTAAATCGTATGGTTTCTGATATTGTTTATAGTTCTCAGGGTAAGCCTAAAATTACTATGAGCGAAGAGGGTTGGAACTATACTAAAAGGCTTCGCGAGTGGATGTTTGAAAATGTTTATGTCGGTTCTCCGGCAAAACTTGAGGAGCGTAAGGCATCTCGAGTTATTGAAGAATTATTTTATTATTACCAGGAAAAATTAAAGTCTGAGCTTGACGGGGAGCAGCTTGAGACGGTCATAACTGATTATATTTCAGGCATGACTGACAGATATGCAATCGAAAGATTTATGGAAATTTATATCCCAAAAGGGTTGCAGACAAATTCCGGGGATGATTATTTATTTAAAATGATAAAAAATCTTAAATAAGACTTTACCAAAAGGGAAAAATGTTTTATAATAGAGATATGGAACGCAGGACAGAGAGATTACAGGAATTAGAAGTTGATACATTCGGGCTTGACGCGGCCGTAGATTATGCGTTTCAAAAACGTGGGCAAGTTGTGACCCTAAATCCCGAGATGATAATGAATTCGACGAAAAATGCACGCTTAAAACAGATTATTCAAAATGCTGAATTAGTGATTCCTGATGGTGTTGGAGTTGAGATTGGGTTTAAGATTTTGGGTAAAAATAATGTGCGTCGCATTGCCGGTATTGAGTATGCAAAATCCATGATAAAACGTTTTTGGGCTGCATCACAACCGATTGCGCTTGTTGGAGCAAGGCAGGAAGTTTTGGATTTGACGGTTGAAAACTTGAAAAAAGAATTTGATGGGCTGAATATTGTTTTTGCGCATAACGGATTTTTTACTGATGATAGTGATGTTGTTGAAGGTTTGAAAAATTCCGGCGCGCAATTGGTTTTGGTGGCGCTAGGCTCGCCAAAACAAGAAGAATTTATCTGTAAGATTAAAAAAGATATGCCGAATACGCTTTTTATCGGTGTGGGCGGAAGTTTTGATGTTTGGTCAAATAAGGTTGAGCGAGCGCCGGAATTTTGGCAAAAAGCGGGTTTGGAGTGGTTATATAGAACGGTGAAAGAGCCGGCAAGATTTAAACGAATTTTTCCGACGTTGCCATTGTTTGTATTGAGAGTTGTTAGAGAAAGGGTCTGCAAATGATAGAGGGAACAGAATTAAAAAAACTTGAAGAATTGTGTCACGAGTCACGAAAAAATATTGTGTCAATGGTTTTTAACGCACAGTCCGGGCATATTGGCGGAGCTCTTTCGGCTGTTGAAATTATGACGGTTTTGTTTCATAAATGTATGAAAACTGTGCCGTTGTGGAAACAGGATGTAGATTTTGCAAATCGTGACAGGTTTGTGCTTTCTAAAGGGCACGCATCTTCGATTTTTTATTGCGTTTTGGCGCAACTCGGATATTTCCCAAAAGAAGAATTGATGACGTTTAGAAAATTGGGTTCGCATTTGCAAGGCCACCCGACAAAACTTTGTCCGGGAGTTGAAGTTCCGACCGGGTCTTTAGGGCAGGGGCTTTCTATAGCTTGCGGAATTGCGCTTGCTTTGAAGTTAGATAAAAATCCGGCTCATGTTTTTGCGCTTTTGGGCGATGGCGAATTGCAAGAAGGCAGTGCGTGGGAAGGTTTTATGAACGGTGCGCATCATAAATTAGATAATTTGATTGCGATTATTGACAGAAACCGCCTTCAAATTGATGGATGTACCGAAAATATTAAGTCTTTGGATAATTTAAAGGCTAAAATTGAGGCGTTTAACTGGGACGTTGTGGAAATTGACGGGCATGATATGAACGCGATTTATGAGGCAATTGAAAGGGCGAAAACTCTTGGCAAACCGGCTGCAATTATCGCTAATACGGTAAAGGGCAAAGGGGTTTCGTTTATGGAAAATAATGCCGGCTGGCACGGAAAGGCGCCGAATAAAGAAGATTACGAGCGCGCAATGGCTGAGTTGGCTTAATAAGGAGTATGTATGTTTAAAGATTTGAAAATTTCAAAGGCGTTTACGTTGGCAGAAGTTTTTGTCGCGATGGTTGTTTTGTCGATTCTTGTTTCTGTTTGTATTGCGTTTTTTACCAATAGAAAAGATTATGAACGCGAGTATTTTTACTATTCTGCATATAAAAATTTGCAAAATGTGGTAGACACTGCGCTTTTGAATGACAAATATTTGACAGGCACAACTCCGCGTGTGGAAGAAACTGTTTGTGGCGATAAAGATATTGTTTGTCGCGCGTTTAAGACTGATGCCGGCAATCTTTGTAATATTTTCTCAGATTATTTTAACATTGTTGGCGAACCTGTGTGTAGTGTTGCGGTCGGAGCACCACCTTCAAGTTTTCCTGCGGACCGAATGGCTATGAAACTCACCAACGGTATGGAAATTTATTTTGAAACACTAGAGATTGCTCAGATTGATACCAGTATAGATACTATTGCATCTACAGAGTTTAATGGCTGGAATATTTGGGTTGACTTAAACGGTAGTGGACACGGTGAGGATAAGGTATACTATGACATTGTTCCTTTTGGTATAACGCTTTCGGGTAAGGTTTTACCTTGGTACGGCAAGGTTGAAGGTATTCGTGGCTATGAGTTCGCCCCTGCGGATAAAGACGCGGGTGGTAATCCTTCCTTAGCGGCATTTGATGTTGTTTATACACCTGAAAATTCAAACCTATTGACGGTTGCCAGTGTAACAGAAGGTGCTAATATCGTTCCTCTTCGTTCGGTTTCTTTCTGGAAAGCGGCTTGTTATTCGGGATATTACAAAAATAGTGCAAATACTCGTTGCAAAGATGATTTTGGTGTTGAGAATTTGGCTGCTTCGTGCACCTTTGATTACGCTGACTGCAAAATCAGACTTGTTAAAAAATTAAAAAGGACGAAGTAATGATTTATGATGATATAGTAAATATTTCGAAGTATCCTCAGATTGACATGAAAGTCGCGGAGTTTGTAGGCGGCTTGACACCGAATAATCCATTGGGGCGAGTCTACCTTAGTGATGATGGGCTTACTTATGCCAATATTGATGAATATACAACCAAAAAACATCCTGATTGCAGACTTGAGGCTCACAAAAAATATATTGATATTCAGTTATTGCTTGAGGGCGTCGAGGAATTGGATTACGTCGGTGTGGAAGGCTTGGCTGTTTGTGAGGAGTACGATGCCGCGCGCGATGTAATGTTCTTTTCGCCTTGCGAGCATGTGTTAAATAAGGTTGTTTTGCGTCCGGGAAAATTCGTTCTTCTATACCCGCACGAGGCTCATCAGCCCCAAATGGCGTATAAAAATGCGCCGTCTTATGTAAAAAAAGTTGTGATAAAGATACCTGTGGGTTAAATTGTTATGTATAAAAATTATTCTGAGATATTGTCTGCACTAAAAAGTGATACGCATCATCGCGTGATAAAAGATATTACCTTCAAAGATGGAAAGTTCCTTGTTTTTGAGGGGAAAAGACTTTTGAATTTGTCATCCAATAATTACCTTGGTATTGCTGATAATTCTCAAATTACAAGTGAGTTTTACGAGTCCGGCGGGGGCGAATTTTCTTTCGGAAGTGCATCAGCGCGGCTTTTGACCGGGAATTTACCTATTTATAATGAATTAGAACATTTGCTTGCTGAACTTTATGGCAAGGAATCTGCGCTGTTGTTCAATAGCGGTTATCACGCTAACGTGGGGATAAATAGCGCACTTGTCGGGAGTGGTGATGTTATTTTTTCTGATAAATTGAATCATGCCAGTATTATTGACGGTATGCGTTTGAGTGAAGCAAAATTTTTCCGTTATCCTCATAATGATATGGCGCGACTCGAAGAATTGTTGGAAAACCAGCGTGGCAATTTTGAGAAAGCTATAATCGTAACGGAAAGTATTTTTTCGATGGATGGAGATTGCGCTCCATTACAAAAACTCGTCGAGTTGAAAGAAAAATATGATTGCCTGTTGGTGGTCGATGAGGCGCACGCGTTTGGAGTTTTTGGTGACAAAGGGCTGGGCGTGTGTGAACATTTTGGACTTATTGATAAGGTAGATTTGATAATTGGAACTTTTGGTAAAGCGATCGGTTCTGTAGGCGCTTTTGTTGTTGGGGATGAAGTTTTGATTGATTATTTGATTAACAAAGCGCGCTCGTTTATTTTTTCGACATCGCTTCCGCCGATTAACATTGCGTTTTCGATGTGGGTGCTTCAACATTGCCTGGAAGATACCCGAGAAAAACGCTACAAAATGCTAAAATTAGGCCAAAAACTTAATAAAGAGTTAAACGGTGTGGATGGTCATCTTTCGCACATCGTGCCGGTTATAATCGGTGATAATAAAACGACATGCGAGGTTTGTGATAAACTTTACCAAAACGGTTATTTCACGTTGCCGATACGCCCGCCGTCTGTGCCTGTCGGAACTTCTCGGATTCGCTTGTCATTGACGACAGATATCAATTATCGTGATTTAGAAAAACTTGTGGAGATTTTGAAAAAGTGAAACATGGTTGGTTAAATAAATCAGGTAATAAAAATCTGTTGATATTTTTTGCCGGTTGGAGTTTTGATTGCGAACCGTTTCGCTTTTTGACTTGTGATGATCTGGATGTTGTTGCTATATATGATTATAGGGATTTGGCATTGGATGTTGATTTGAGCGGGTATGAAAAATATTACCTTGCAGCGTGGTCAATGGGAGTTTATATTGCGGCATTGATACGTGATAGACTGCCGAGATTTGAACGGGCTTTGGCTTTTAACGGAACCCCGATGCCGATTGATGATGAATTTGGAATTCCTGTTCGTACGTTTGACTTGACGCTTAAATATGCGGCAGAAGGTTTGCAAGGTAAATTTTACCAAAATGTATTTTATGATGAAATTCAGGTTGAAAAATATTGGGCAAACCCTGTTAAACGTTCGATTGAAGACCGTGTTGAAGAGTTGATTGCTTTAAAATCCTTGATTAATGAACGGTCGGCTGAGGCAAGCGGGTTTTATGATAAAGCTTATGTTTCATCAGCGGATAAGATAATTCCGCCCAAAAATCAACTTAGAGCTTGGGAAAAACTAGATGTTTTGGTTGAGAGGCTTGCAGACGGACATTTTCCGTTCTATAATTATGATAGTTGGAACGAAATATGCAAGTAAACCCCAAAATTTTAAAACAAAAATTTGAGAAAAGTATGCCGAAATACGATGCAAATGCTATTGTGCAGCGCGAAATGGCAGAACGTTTGGTTGCGCTTTTGAGTCAAAACTGCGGCAAAAAGTTCGCAAGGATATTGGAATTGGGCTCAGGAACCGGCGTTTTGACCAAACTTATTGAGCGAAACTTGGATTATGACTTTTTGACCTGTAATGATATTGTTGAAAAATCAAGGTTTTATTTGGAAAATTTGGGGCTTAAATTCGATTTTATCCTTGGAAATTCGGCAAAGATTAAGCCGAATGGTCATCCTGATTTGATTATTTCAAACGCGATGTTCCAGTGGTTTGCGGATTTGGCGCCTGTTTTACAACATTATTCGCGCGTGTTGAACTCAGATGGTGTGTTGGCGTTTTCGACGTTTTCGACCGAAAATTTCAAGGAAATTCGCGATGTTCTTGGCGTTTCGTTGAATTATTTGAATATTGAACAAATACAAGAAGTTTTGCATCCGAATTTTGATGTTGTTGCAATAGAGGAGTTTGAGCGAGTACTTGAATTTTCGTCACCGCTTGAGTTGCTTGCCCACCTTAAAAATACGGGGGTAAATTCAATTTCATCCGGCAAAATGACGTTTGCGCAAGTTAAAGATTTTTGTGATAAGATTTCAACAGAAAATGGCAAATGCTCACTTACCTATGCGCCGGTTTTGGTTATTGCTAAAAAGAAATAATGTTACAATCTGGTAACATATTAAAGCTTTTTTTTAAGTTTTGGAGCAAATGGGCCGTAAATATTCTTGTGAACAGTTAGTTTATAAGGAGTATAAAGGATGTACAGATATTCTTTTTGGCCGGGAGCGTACAGCTTCAAAAACGAGATTAGTCTTTTTCTTCTTGCGTTGAAAGAAGAAATCGAGAAGTTATTGAAAAAGATTGAGCGATAATGCTTATTTGCATCGCTGGAGATTATGGATATAGGCGGCAAAAGTCCGATTGGACGAAGTCCGCAATATTTTGAGGCTTTTCATGTGCGGAAAGCCTTTATTTTTTGTGTACGATTGCAAACGCGTTAAAATCCATTGAGCCGTAGTTGATTTTGACCTGTTCGTTGTCATAATCCTCAATTGTCAAATAGTTAATTTTGTCATCGAACAAATCCTCTTCGGTTTCCTGTGCCGGAAATTCGGCTAACATATAGTGTGCTTGATAAAGTTTCATTGTAACGCGGCCTTCTGAATCTTTTTCAAAAACGGCTTGATAGTGCCCGATAGGAAGGGTTTTGCCATCGGCGGTTACGAGTTCGTAAGGAATTCGCAAAACGGGAGTTTCGTTTTCTATTCCGCTTAGGAACTCAGTTTCGTTGCTTTCTTGATAACTTTGGCCTTTCATTTTTTTAGGTTCGCGCGGACCAAAAAGTTTAAATTTTTTTTGTTTTTCTCTAACATTTTCGACTGTTTCGTCAAACTGTTTGTCGCTGACTGCTGTTTGTTCATCAGAGTTGTAAAAATTTATATCGCCAAAGTTGTCCCATAAGCCGTTGTCTTCAGCCAAAACGGGGAATGCACAGACTAAAAATGTTGCTAAAAAAGTTGCCCAAAATCGTTTCATATTTTATATATTAATGCTTTTTTATAAAAAGTAAAACCTTTATTTGGAGGAAGTAAGGAGGTCTTGACAAAAGTAGAAAATCGGTTAATATAATAGTATGATTAATTTAAAATATTATAGTAGAGTATACCGTTCAATAGGGGGGGGGGCGCCTCAAAGTCCTTGCTATAATTGGCTTTGCGGCTCATGTTTTGCCAAAACCTCCGACCCTTGCGAACGCAAGCAAAAGGAGATAAACATGACAGAAACAAATTTTGTCGGGTTAGTAAACCCGACCTACAACAATGCATTTACTATGGAGCATACAAATAGGTCAATTCCCCATAACGACTTGATCACTTGGTCA
>JAZUCM010000133.1:0-5437 GCA_045639085.1 Candidatus Gastranaerophilus bacterium | reverse complement strand
TAACGACTTATTCGCTTATTCACCTATTCACTTATTCACTTTGAAACCGCGGAGCGGTTTCACGATGGCAGAGATACTTCTCTCCCTCACAATCATCGGCGTTGTCGCCGCAATCACCCTGCCAAGCTTGATGGCAAATATTAACGAAAGAACTTGGAACACGCAGCGCAAAGCGCTTTACGCGCGCATGTCTCAGGCAATCGCAATGATGCCGAATTTAAATGGTTATGGAGAGTATGAAGGCGCAAACACTAATGGGTCTGTAACTGCGACCAAAGACACCGCGGCCGAGGCGTTTTTGACTGAAGGTCTAAGTAAGGTTTTAAAAATCAATAACATTTGCGACGCTGAGCACTTGGCTGATTGCGGAATAGCTGCGTCATTCACTAATATTAGAGGTTCTGAGGTTGCGAGTTGGCCGACGAAATTGTCTGAGTTGAATTCAATGTTTACGGAAATTTGGTCAGATCCTGATTATACGGATGTGTTTTACGAAAATCCTCAAAAAGATATAGATACTAAAGCCGCAGCATTTGAGACACAAAACGGTGAATCTATCGCTGTTTATTATAATCCTATGTGCCAAGATGATTTGGGGGAAACTGATATTCATTATTCACAAACAAAAATGTGCGCGAATTTTATTTATGATATGAACGGGAACAAAGGCCCTAATACAGTCGGCAAAGATATAGGATTTATTTCGGCATTGTATCCAACTGTGCCGGTTGTTGTTGCGCCGATGCCACTACCTGAGTCTGTCGGTGCATTTAAACTTCTTGAGGCCGGTGCGGCGTGCTTGGCTCAAGATGCCAACAGCAGGGTGCCTAATGTTGATGAAGCGTCTGCGATGTTTTATAATCGACTGTTGTTGGGGCGTGATGGTGGTGGTTTTTGGACGACTTCTCGCGTTCCGGGACAAGAAAATTTTGCTTGGCGTCAAAATTATAAAGTAGGCTATCGTGCACAAAGACATATTGGTAATAGTCACACTGTATTTTGTGTCAAACGCTGATGTTTTATGATTTATTCGTCCCCCTTGAAAAGTACATAAAGCATTTGACTTATTAGCTAAAATGTGGTCTAATATGGTTGTGTTATGAGAAATATTAGACAAGCAAATATAAGTATTCATAGGGATTCGTGGGTTGAGATAAACCTGGAGAATTTGGCGCATAATATTGGCGAAATAAGAAAGAGTGTTCCGCAAAACAAAAAGTTGTTAGCTGTCGTGAAGGCGGATGCGTATGGCCATGGGGCTGTAATGCTTGCTCCGACGATTTTGGCAAGTGGATGTGATATGCTTGGTGTTGCGTCGATTGATGAGGGTATTGATTTGCGCAACGCTAAGATTTCTTGCGATATTTTGGTTCTCGGTGCGGTGCCGGTTTGGGCGGTGGAAAATGCGGTTAGTGCTGATATTTCTATCTCGATTTTTTCCTCTGAACATCTAAACGCTTGCCGTCAAGCTTTTGAACGAACCGGGATTAAGCCTAAAGTTCACGTAAAACTCGATACCGGCATGAATAGGATTGGGGTTCAGCCCGGTGATGCAGTGGCGTTTATCAAAGAAGTTCAAGCGGCGAATTTTTTGCGTTTCGAGGGGATTTTTACTCACTTTTTTGAAGCTGAAAGTGTTGTTGAAACCGCGCGGCAGGTTGATATTTGGAACAAAATAATTTCACAAGTGGATACATCGGGGTTGTTGTTGCATATTCAAAATACGGCCGGAACGTTATGCTATGATGTGCCGACGGCTAATATGCTGAGGATTGGTATCGGGTTGTATGGTTTGGCGCCGGATTATCCTGAAAAAAATTTTGTTAAGCCGGACTTGCGGCCCGTTATGTCGTTGAAAGGGCGGATTGTTCACGTTCATAAGGCTGAAGTCGGTACGGGTGTGAGTTATTGCCATACGTTTAAGACTGAAAAATTGACGAAAGTCGCGACCATCCCAATCGGTTATGCGGATGGCGTTGCACGTCTTTTGTCAAATAAAATTGTTGCGGAAGTTAACGGTAGAAAAATTGCACAAATCGGTAATATTACGATGGATCAGATGATGTTCGATATCACAGGGGTTGAGGCTTGTGTGGGCGATGTTGTTACTTTACTTGGAGACGGCGCAATGTCTGTTGATGAGTGGGCTAAAATCCTTGGTACGATTAATTATGAACTCACTTGTAGGTTGAAAGTTAGGTTGCCGCGAGTTTATACAAGATAAGGGGTGAAGATGGATAATAAGTATGATTTAGGGATAATCGGTGGTGGGCCGGCTGGCTATACTGCTGCGTTGAGAGCTAGAAAACAAGGGTTGAATGTCGTGCTTTTTGAAAAAGAGGCAGTCGGTGGTGTATGTTTGAACCGTGGTTGTATTCCGACAAAAACAATTTTGCATTCGGCCGAGTTGTTCGCGGAAGTCAACTCTTGCGCGGATTTAGGTGTAATTGTTCAAGATGTTAAATTGGATTTTGTCGCCGTTATGGCGCGAAAAAATGCGGTTGTTGAGCGTTTGAGAAAAAATTTGGAATTGACATTGAAAAACGCAAAAGTGGATATCGTTCGAGCGGAGGCCACTTTGCGGGATTGTAATACTATTTGTGCCGATGGACGCGAATTTTATTGTGAAAAGATTATTGTGTCAACGGGCTCTTCTCCTCGCGAGTTGCCAAATGTCAAGTTTGATCATGAATTTGTGTTGAGTTCGGATGATGTTTTGGCTTTGGATGAACTTCCCAAAAGTATTTTGATTATCGGCTCCGGGGCAATTGGGCTTGAGTGGGCGCGAATTTTTAGTGCGTTTGGGGTTGAAGTGACGATTGTTGAGGTTGGGAAAAATCTTCTTCCGATTGCAGATATTGAGGTTTCTAAACGCGTAGAGCGGTTATTTAAAATGAAAAAAGTTAAGTTTTATACCGAAACTTCAGTTGATAAAGTTGAGGGCGGGCAAGTTTATCTTTCTAATGGTGAGATATTGACGCCCGAGAAAGTTCTTATGTCTGTAGGCCGAGTGGCGAATATTGCGGAAAAGATTACCGGCGTTGAATACTTGGGGGATGTTGCCGGTGGCATTCAGCTTGCACATTGTGCGATAAAAGATGCGGTGCGCTTGGTGGATGGCGTTGAGTTTGATGAAAAACTTGTTCCGTCGGTTATTTACGGAACTCCTGAAATTGCCTGGGTTGGTTTGCGGGAACAGGATTTGGCGCCGGGTACGTTCGAAAAATCTGTTGTGTTGGTTTCTGCGTTGGGTAAGTCTCATTGCGATAACTGTACGGATGGATTTATAAAAATTCTTACTCAAGACGGGGTGATTGTTGGGGCGCATATTGTTTCTAAAGAGGCGTCGTCACTTATTCACCAGTTGTTGATTGCGATGCAAAACAAGATTTCGGTTGAGAATTTGCGCGAAGTGTGTTTTGCCCATCCGACTTATTCTGAAGGGATTTGGGAAAGTATTTTGCATTAATGAACTAAAAATTAAAGTTTTCCGAAATTATGCCGATAATAAGCATGTGAGTATAAAGGGAGATTTTATTTTCAAGTAGTTTAGTTTTAATTTTAGGACTTTTAGATGATTTTTTAAAAATTTTTGAAAAATTTTGTTATTACCACTTTAAATTTTCCTACAGGTATGTTATACTGATAGGGTAGTATATGATAGGAGGCAGACATGCACATTTATGTTAACGGAAGAAACATCGAAATTACAGACGCTATCAAAGCTTATGTAAAGGAAAAATTTGGCAAAGTAGCCAATCACTACGACCAAATTCAAGGTATTGAAGTTGTGTTGTCAGTAATCAAGAACCCAGCTGCATCAGGCAGACATGTTGCCGAAGTATCATGTAAGATGGCAACAGGCGTGGTGCATTGCGAGGAATCCGCTGAGTCAATGTATGCAAGTATTGATTTGTTGGCCGATAAACTCGACAGGCAAGTCAAAAAGTTTAAAGACAAGGCCGTTGGTTCCGACAAAACTTCCATCAGAACTGATGCTGAAGAATAAGTGTAAAAAAGCCCCTCATTATTTGAGGGGCTTTTTGATTGTCCGAACAAAAATTCGCGAAACGGAACGTGAGGGAATTTTTGCGAGTGGCGTATTAGACAGCACTCTGCCGAACAAAACAGTCCAGTGAACTGTTTTGTGAGAGGTCAACGGGTCGGCTTGCGTGGAGCAAGACGAGCAGGTTGCGGAGAACTGCTTTTAATTTTTATAACAGTTTGTTAATGCTTAGTGTGAGGGTCTTTTATTATGAGAGTAGGTGCGATTAAATCGGATGTAGGCTTTAAGGCCGGCAGTGTGGTTCATTGTAGTAGTATGAACGGTAGGTTCTGTCCAAAGTCGAGTGTGTGCACAACGCCAAAAGAGATTAAGGCAAGTAATTGGCATGCAACTTTTGCTGTGTTATCGGCACTGTTGCTGGCTAATATCGGGTTATATTTCTTGCAATTCTATAGTTCGTTACATCACCAGCAACATGCTAAAAAGGACTGATTCCACCGGCATGATGAAACCAATCCTTTCTGTTGAGTAACTGTCAGGGGGGAGCCCCTGTTTAAACTAATTATTGCTCATAACGAGTTTGAGCGCCAACAATGAACGTACAGAAAACATAGTATGTTTGTAGTTTTGTTCGTGCGCCATATCGAAGATGCGAATGATTCTTGAAATTTCTTCCAAATCTCTTCTTGATTCGATTTTATAAACATTTTCGATAGGGTCTGTCACGACTGACATAATAGTGTTTAGTTCCTTTTCGTTCATTGAATTGTCCTCTTTTCCTTACCTTTATATAAAGTATTTTTTGGAGGCAAAATTGCCTTTTTTATGTTTGTAAACTTAACATTTATTAACAATTTGCAAAATTGGCCAATGGTGCGTACTTAGGGATAATTTACAGGCTATACCAGAGTGGTTTTAGGGGTGTTTGTATTAACTTTTGTAACGAAATTTTGTATTTGCCGCAATAAAATTTCTTGAGGGGTTTTCAAAGCGGTACAAAACTCCCTTTCTTTTTATAGTAGTGAGCCTAAAATAAATGGCAAAACGTGTAAACTATAAATAATACCAATAACATAACCAAAATAACCAACCTTGACCCCGATCATAGGGGTCTTTTTTTGGTTAAAGGCGCAGTGAGTTAGTTAGTAGATAATAAAGCAGTTCTCCGCAACCTGTCTTGAATTTGCTCCACGCTCACAGAGTTTCGCCTAAGGGGCTTTGCCCCAGCCGGCTCAATCTGTTCGCTATCCGGACTTGCAACTTCGTTGCGCCGTCCGTCCGCAAATTCGCTGCTCGTCTTGCTCCTCGCAAGCCGACCCGTTGACCTCTCGGCAAACAATTCACTGGATTGTTTGCCTCGGCAGAGTGCTGTCTAATACGCCACTCTCAAAAATTCGCTCACGTTCCTTATCGCGAATTTTTGTTCGGACA
>JAZUCM010000132.1:0-15198 GCA_045639085.1 Candidatus Gastranaerophilus bacterium | reverse complement strand
GTGTAAACGCAGCGGCTTAACCTTGTTTATTTCCATAAACCCTTTTAACCATTTAACTTTTTAACCTTTTAACCTTTTAACTCGCCGCAAAAAGCGACATAAGTCGGAGGCCAAGCGGTCTTAGGAAGACAATACACCAGTTCAACTCCTTGGCACACAGAACGACATGGCTACGATCCGACTTGTGTAAACGCAGCGGCTTAACCTTGTTTATTTCCATAAACCCTTTTAACCATTTAACTTTTTAACCTTTTAACCTTTTAACTCGCCGCAAAAAGCGACATAATGCCTTATCGCCTTAAACACTTATTCAAAACACGCAATTTTTTACTTCCAATTTACTTTATATAATAGTAAAGGGTGAATTATGACTGAAAATTGGGTAACAAATTTGGATATGCTTGCCGCAAACGGCGTCTTGGACTACGACGGTGCGGCGTATTTGCGCGGGACTCCACCGCGTTATATCGGCAACCCAGCGCTGAGAACTTATCCGCAGCCGCTGCCACCAACAAATGTAACGCTGCCACAAGCCCCGGCGCAAGATACTTTCACCCCTGCCGACAAGCCGTTAATCGAAAATCCGTCTTGGAAAAAGGTTTTATTCGCACTCGTAGGCGGCGCAACCCTCATCTACAGCGCAATAAAACTCAAGGGAACAAAACCGATTAAATGGATCGGGAAACAGCTCAACAACTTGTGGAACTGGGTTAAAAAACCGTTCTCAAAAACCCGCAAACCTTAATTATGTAAGTTCCTCAGGCGTGAATTCACATATCTGAACCATTCCGTAATCCTTTGGCAAAACAAACACAAGTTTTGACGAAGTCGCCTTCTTATCCAACTTCATCAATGCTACCAATTTTTCCATTTTAGGCATTTTTACAGGGCGGAAGTTAAACTTTGAAATCAAATCCAACGCCGTAAACTTGTAATTTTCATCAATCAATCCATTTTGATATGCCAAATTATACGCATAAATCATGCCTGCCACAATAGCCTCACCATGGGTGTATTTTTTGTAATGCGTAAATTTTTCAATAGCGTGACCAAGAGTGTGACCGAGATTCAAAATCCTACGCAAATCCGTTTCTTTTTCATCTTTTTCAACAACCGAAATCTTCAACGCCACGCAGGTTTCAACGATTTCTCGTAAAACCTTCAAATCGCGTGCCAATATCTTTTCACTGTTTACATTCAAATAATTAAATAAATTTTTATAATCCGACCCCAAGCAAGATTTTTCAATAAAAGCGTACTTAACGACTTCCCCAAGCCCGGTCTTGAACTGTTTTTCATCAAGCGTCTTGAGAAAATTCACATCAATGATAACCGCTTTAGGCTGATAGAAACATCCAACCAAATTTTTACCAAAAGCCGTGTCAATTGCGGTTTTTCCACCAACAGAACTATCCACACACGCAAGCAGTGTCGTCGGAACTTGGATTAAATCAATCCCGCGCATATAAGTCGCAGCAACAAAACCGGCCAAATCACCAACAACCCCGCCACCGATTGCCAGAACGCAATCTTTACGCGTCAGACCGTTCTTTAGGGCAAAATTTAAAATCTTTTCGTAATTCTTGAAATTCTTGTGTTTTTCACCATCCGGCAAAACGAATTTATAAGCTTGCGTTTTTCCATCGGCATCAAGCGGAAAAAGTCTTGACCCGTAAAGCTTTTCAACCTTTTTGGATATAACAATAAGAACTTTTTTCCCGCCAACATATTCAAGAATTTTCGATTTTAACTCTTCGAGCGAAAAATCTTCTATGTATACAGCATATTGTTTTTCTACAGATTTAAGTTTCAGTAAAAAATCACTCATCCGACAATCTCCAAAATTTCGTTGACAATACACTCAGGCGTTTTGCCGTCAGTTTCAATCGTATAGTGAGCAAGTTTATAATTTTTTTCACGATTGGCCAAAATTTCAGCGACGCTATCAACTCCAAAACCGGGTTTCAAAAGCGGACGATTTGTTGAATTACAAACACGCTCAAAAAGCGTCTGCGGCGTTGCTTTCAAATAAATAACAGTACTGTTTTCCAACGCAATTTTACGATTTTTTTCGCGCTCAAACGACCCACCACCAAGCGAAATTATCAAATTATTTTTTTGATAAACCTTCTCGATAATTTGAGTTTCTGCGTCACGAAAATATTCCTCACCTTTTTGCGAAAACATTTCGGGAATAAACTGGCCATAATGATATTCGACCAGTCTATCCGTATCGACAGCCACGAAACCTTCCAATCGCTGCACCAAATATTCTGCAATGAAAGATTTTCCAGCCCCCATCATGCCTGTAAGAGTGATATTTTTTTTCATCGCGAAACCTCAGGCTATTTCTTTGCGGATTTGTCAGCAAATTCGCTATCAACACGTAGGAATACAGGTTTTATATCTTCTTTGCTAATCAATTTGCCGTCTTTGATATTATTATCGACTTGCGCAATGGCATCAAGATGCTGCGCCAAGTCATAACTTAACTGACTAGCCATTGATTTTGCAATATTCGGACAATACGGATAAATCAACGATGTTACGGTGCACATAATCTCAAGAACAGTTCTCAAAACAGAGCCACATTCTGCCATTTTTTCTTCTTTTGCAAGCGTCCAAGGCGCATTATCCGTAACATATTTGTTTGTAGCGTCAACAAGAACCATAATTTCTTGTGCCGCTTCCGCAATAGCAAAATTATCAAAATGATTTTTTACAAATGATACTGTATTTGCCGCAAGCTTCTTCAATTCAGGGTTTACGGTAAATTCAGATTTAATTTCGCCATCAAAATATTTAACCAACATAGAAAGCGTTCTGTTCAACAAGTTGCCCATACTGTTTGCAAGGTGAGCATTAACTTTTTCTTTAAAGTCCGCGTCAGAATAGTTTCCGTCGCGACCGCAAGATGCAGAAGTTGCCATATAATATCTAAAAGCATCAGCATTTTCAAGGTTAAAACTTTCCAAAACGCTTGTCGGTGAAATAACATTACCTAAAGATTTTGACATCTTAGATTCATCAATCGTAATCCAACCGTGTGCAAAAATATGTTTTGGCAACGGCAAACCAAGAGCCATCAAAATTCCTATCCAATAAATACTGTGGAATTTCAAAATATCTTTTCCGATAACGTGAACGTCAACCGGCCAGTATTTTTCAAAATCCGCAGACGGATTTTCCACATCATACCCGATAGCCGTAATATAGTTTGACAACGCATCAATCCACACGTAAATAACTTGTTCCGGGTCATCCAAAACATCAACGCCCCAACTTACATTTGATTTTGAGCGAGAAACAGAAATATCCTGAATATCTTCCAACTGGTTTAAAACTTCATTAGCCCTAAACGCAGGCACAATAAAGTTTGGATTTTCTTTGATATGCTTAATAATTGCGTCTTTATATTTTGAAAGCTTGAAGAAATAGTTCTCTTCACTAACGATTTCAGGCTTTTTAAGGTGATCAGGACAAAGTCCGTCTTCAGTCAAATCTTTTGGGTTCAAGAAACATTCGCAGCCTGAGCAATACCAGCCTTCGTAAGAATGTTTGTAGATATCCCCTTGTTCAACAAGTTTTTTGAATATTTTTTGAACAACCTTTTCATGATAATCATCGGTAGTTCTAATAAATTTGGTATAATCAACATCCAAAGCCTTCCACGCCTCTTGGAAAGACGCAGCGTTCATATCACAAAGCTCCTTTGGTGTAATCCCTTGAGCCGCAGCAGTTTTTTGAATTTTAACACCGTGTTCATCGGTTCCTGTTAAAAAATACACGTCATCGCAACGCTGTGAATAGTGTCGCGCAATAATATCCGTCAAAATCTTTTCATAGGCATGTCCGATATGCGGTTTGCCGTTTACATAGTCAATAGCAGTTGTCAAATAATATTTTTCCATGTACAAATTCCCTCTTATGTTATTAATTCTGGGAGCATTGTACCACAAAAAAAGATTTCGCTCACGCTGTTTTCGCATAGTTTCAAAATCGTAACGAATTTCCATATTATATAACGAGTCCTATACATTTGATAAATAAAAATCATTTTTGTGAGCAGAACATCACATTTGTAAATATTAATTCATAGAAACTTTAATGTCAATACTTTAAAATACTATTATGGCAAATTTACGATTAAAAACACTCGGGTTTAATATTAAAGTGGCAAGAATGAAACAAAATGTTTCACAAGAGGCGCTTGCAGAAAAAATCGGAGTAACACGCGAAACCATCAGCAAAATAGAAACAGGAAACTCCGAAACATCAATCCTCACAATTCTGGACATAGCACGAGCATTGAATGTTGATATTAACGAATTTTTAAAAGACGTATAAATAAATATAAACATTTTCTTTTTTCCTATTGAATTATAATAATTATGGGAGTATGATATATTAGGAAAAGAGAGATAGGAAAAATAAGAAAATATGAAATTTATTGTTCTCGCCCTTATGACTTACTTGTTTGGCGCCGTTACACAATATTTATTCAAAGAAAATCAAAAGTGTAACTACCTTATTGTGTTGAACACAATCGCCACGATGTTAGCTGTTGTCGGAACTTTGGGCTGTTTCGTAAGCAGTAGCTACAACCAGGATTTGATGTTTGAATTCGGGAATACCCTCGTAAACGTAGTGTTGTCACTCGACGGGTTATCCGCATTCTTTATCTTGATTATTGCAGTCATTTCGTGGCTCGCGATGATTTATTCAAAAGGCTATTTGGCAAAGTATGTTGAGGCCGGAAAAAGTGTTAATTCGCACTACTTCTGTTTTAATATATTTGTCATTTCAATGATTTTAGTCGTTTTATCGCAAAACGTTTTTGCATTTTTAATCGCCTGGGAAATAATGAGTTTCAGCTCATTTTTACTAATGCTTTTTGATGGTGAAAAACAAGATGTCAGAAAAACAGCGATACGATATTTAGTAACAATGCACATCGGCGTTTTATTTTTAATCGCAGGTTTTGTGTTATTAAATATTAAAACAGGAAGTATTTGGTTCTTTGATTTCAGCGGCCAAGTAACTCCGTTGATTTACGGGTTGTTGTTTATCGGATTTGGCATAAAGGCAGGTTTGGTTCCCGTACACACGTGGCTACCTAAAGCCCACCCGGTTGCACCAAGCCATATATCCGCACTGATGTCAGGCGTTATGATAAAAACCGGCATCTACGGGATTTTGAGAATGACACAACTACTCAGCGAACCATCAACAGTTGTTGGATATTCCGTACTGGCCGTCGGAATTTTGAGTGCACTTTTGGGAATTCTTTACGCAACAGGCCAAAGAGATTTCAAAAAACTATTAGCATATTCATCTGTTGAAAACATGGGGATAATCACTCTGGCACTAGGGCTTGGACTTTTAGGAATCGCATACCACAATGTCGGATTGAAAACTTTAGGATTTCTTGGTTGCTTTATGCACATCCTAAACCACGCAGTGTTTAAACCATTAATGTTCTTTGCCGCAGGTGCGGTTTACAATAAAACTCACACAAAAGACATGGAAACTTTGGGCGGATTGGCAAAAGTTATGCCTAAAACCGCGATATGCTTCTTAATTGGCTCATTAGCACTGTGCGCATTGCCACCGTTCAACGGCTTTATCAGCGAATTTTTAATTTACTACGGTTTTTTAAACGCGTTTAATACCCCTAATTATTTATTAATTCCTGTAATGATTATTACGATGGCGGGCTTGGCATTTGTAGGAGCAACGGCACTGGTAGCGTTTACAGGCGCTTATAGCACCATCTTCCTAGGAATGCCAAGAACTGAAAAAGCCGAAAACGTAAAATTTGATGTTCCACACTCAATGACGGTTCCTATGATTGCGCTCGTCGTAATTTTGAGTCTTATCGGTTTATTCCCGCAATATTCCATTTTAGCAATTGGTGGGGCGACATCCGAACTCGTGCAATTCCTTTACCCGGTTGAAATCTTGACAGTAATTTCATTCTTCAACATCACACTGGTTATTACAATCGGCGTTTTACTGTTGGTTAGAAAAATGTTTTTGGCCGGCAAAACCGTTACTGTCAGAAACACTTGGGGATGTGGTTATGATAAGGGAAATGCAAAAGTTCAATATACCTCAACATCTTTCACAAGACCGTTTTTGGGTTTTTTAAATCCTTTCTACGTAAGAGTTATGGAATTTAAACCAATCAAAGATCTTTTCCCTGAAAAAACATCGTTCAAGTCTAAAATATACGACATATTTGAGTATTACGTAATCAATCCGTTGGTAAAATTCGACGAGAAAGTTCTCTCAAAATTCTTGTGGATTCAAAGTGGTAACACCCAAAGATACCTGTGGTACGGCGTTGTTGCTTTGATAATTGCAATTTGCCTGGTTTTAGGAGGTAAAATATAATGGGACTTTTGACAATGATTATATTTCCAATATTAAAAATGATATTGTTGCTATCCCTTCCGTTTTTATTCGTGGGGATAATAAATAAAGTAAAAGCGAAGTTCGCCGGAAAACAAGGAGCCAGCGTGTTTCAGCCATATTATGACTTCAACAAACTTTTAAATAAAGGGGAAGTTATAAGTGAAACAGCAACGGGAATTTTCCATATCGCACCAACAATTAATCTGGCGTGCCTGATAGTTGCCGCGTTGCTGGTTACGGTTATTCATTTTGAAGGCGATTTCATCCTGTTTTCGTACCTCTTAGCATTAGGGAAATTCGTTTCTGTCATCGGGGCAATGGACACCGGCTCAAGCTTTGAAGGAATGGGAGCGTCAAGAGAAGTAAGTTATACATCATTAATTGAACCGGCGTTTTTTATCATAATTTCATCAATTTGCGCACTAAACGGGGTTTATTCGTTTGCGTCATTGGCCCATCTTTTCTGGTCAAAAAATGATATTATGATATTGATTGCACTCGCAACAGTATTTGCCTTATTCTTGATTATTTTAATTGAAGGCTCAAGAGTTCCTGTTGACGACCCTAAAACCCACCTTGAACTTACAATGATTCACGAAGTAATGGTTCTTGATAACTCAGGCGTAGATTTGGCGTTTATTCAATATAGCGCAGCGCTAAAAATGATGCTTTTTGCAACAATCATAACAATGACGATAGCGCCGTTAAGTTTCATCGGCTCAGTACTGGTAACCCTCGCATTGGCTTTAATTATCGGAATCGTCGAGTCTTTATGCGCAAGAATCAGATTAACTCACATAATAGAATATACTTTTACATTAATTGTAGCAGCGTTAATTGTAATGGCACTTGTTCTATTAATTATGCACGGAGGACATTTGTAATATGATTAACTTATTGATTGTAATATTCGGGATTTCAATGTTATATATGGCGACATCAAGCCGTATTGCAGCCCAAACAAATATGTTGAGATTACAAGGGATAATCCTTTGTATAATAACCATTTTTGCCCACATCAACGAACTTGATACAACAAGTATTTGGTCTGCGATAACATCTCTTTTCACCCACGTTGATGCCCTGATGGGAGCAACTTTCCTAATTCTGGAAACTTTGGTTGTTAAAGCAATTATCATCCCTAATGTATTGGATAAAGTTGCTCAAAAAAATAATATCCGAAGAGATAATAACCCGCAATTCCCAAACTTTTACACACTGGTAATTTCAACGATAATCCTTTTTGCAGGGTTTATAATCGCAAGCAGTCAGGCTGATATTTTACAAAATATTTCAAGCTTATATTTTGGAGTTTCAGTATCAACAATCATCACCGCATTTGTGTTTATTGCAATTAAAAAGAAATTATTAACGCACGTAATCGGGTTTGCAATGTTGGAAAACGGTATTTTCTTACTTTCACTTTCCATAGCAAAAGAAATGCCTTTAATTGTAAACCTCGGGGTATTGTTGGACGTGTTTATTGCGGTGTTCATTCTTGGCTTGCTTATTGGCGAAATCGGCCATATTTACGGCAACCCGGATGTTTCACAACTTTGTAATTTAAAAGATAGCGAGATGGCAAAAGATGAATAATTATTTTATTTTAGACAGTTTAAATACATTATTTTTGATTGCGTTAGTGGCCGTAACCTTTTGCGTAATGTGTTGGCAAGGATTCAACTACTGCAATAACAAAAAAGAAAACATCAAATATTACTCAATATTTTTCTTATTTTTCCTTTCAATGGTTGGCGCGATATTGAGTAACCACTTGGGTTTAACCTGGGTCTTTATCGAGGCAACGACATTGACAAGCGCATATTTAATTATGCTGCATAAGACCAAAAACTCTCTTGAGGCAACTTGGAAATACGTTTTCCTGTGTTCAATCGGGATTTCCCTTGCATTTGTCGGTATAATTTTACTTTTAATCGGCTCCGGCAGCGTAAATTCGCTTTTTTACAATGATTTGTATGCGAATGCAACACTCATCAATCCTTTATGGCTAAAATTATCGTTTATATTTATTCTAATAGGTTTTGGAACAAAAGCGGGCTTTGCGCCGGTACATTCTTGGTTGCCGGATGCACACGCAGAAGCACCTTCCCCGATTTCGGCAATGCTTTCTGCAACACTGTTAAACTCCGCGGTACTTGTAATCCTTAGACTCGTTAAATTAATGAATTTGGCAGGTTTAGGACACACCGTTCAGGTTTTAATGCTGGCAATGGGGCTACTTTCAATATTCATCACTGCGGTTTATGTCTACAAAATCAAGAACTACAAAAGAATGTTAGCCTATTCATCAGTTGAAAATATGGGAATAATCTCAATCGGTATTGCATTGGGAAGCCTGGGTACAATCGGGGCATTAATTCACGTAATTTCACACTCTTTAATCAAAAGTTCATTATTCTTGACTTCCGGCAACATTTTACATTTATACAATACAAAAGAAGTCGCAGAAGTTAAAGATGTTGTGGGCAAAAACAAATGCACTTCCTGGTTGTGGATTTTGGGCGCAATGTTAATCCTTGCAATTCCGCCATCACCGTTGTTTTTATCAGAATTTTTAATCATTAAACAATTCTTACTCAATCAACAGTTTGTAATGTGCGGAATCTTCGTACTTTTACTTACATTTATAATCTACGGAATTATGAGTACCGTTTTGAAAATGAATTACACAAAAGATAATAACAATGAAGTTAAGGCGGAAAATCTTCCGTTCAACAAATATCTACCTCAAATAGTCCTCATCGTAACCGCGATTATTCTTGGTATTTATATGCCTAACGGTCTGTTTGAACTAATCAAAAACGCAGGTGGTGCAATATGGTAATGACAAAAACACTTAGATTTAAAAACACACAATTAATAAGAAAAACCGATATTCCCGTTGTGGATTTCAACGAATTTGAACGCTTGGTAAGCGACACGCATTACCGAGTTGCCAACTTGTTTATAAATCAGGAAGAATACAAAAACAATTTATACGCGGTCATTGCAGACGACAAAAACGCCGAATTACATATCATCGGAACAATTGTCGGAAACGAATACCCTTCCTTAACCCTCAAACGCCCGTCTGTGCACATGTTTGAGCGCGAAATCTTTGAAAATTACGGTATCACACCAACCGGCCACCCATGGCTAAAACCTGTAAGAGTAAACGAAGGTTATGAGTTTTTAAAATCCGATGACCATCAATCGCACGAAGTTGCTGTAGGCCCTGTTCATGCCGGAATTATTGAGCCGGGACACTTTAGATTTTTATGCCAAGGTGAGCGCGTAATGCACCTTGAAATCCAACTTGGCTGGCAACATCGCGGTGTTGAAAAAATGTTAAAGAACAAACCTTCAATCCAACTGGCAGAATCAATTTGCGGCGACACAACCATTGGCCACTCTTTAACATTTGCACGCGGACTTGAAGCTTTATCAGGAATAAAAGTTTGCCCTCGCGCAAAAACAATACGCAAAATTGCTCTTGAAATGGAGAGAATCGCTATCCACATCGGTGACATCGGCGCTATCGCCGGCGACATCGCTTACATGATGGCAGCCGAAGTTCTTGGCGTCACAAGAACTCTTGTCATAAACACAATGCTCGAAATTTCAGGCAGCCGTTTTGGCAAAGGCTTAATGAAAATCGGTGGCGTAAACTTCGATATCAACGAAGAACTTCAAACCAAAATCGTAAATATGCTGGAAGAAGTTGATTCACGCGTCACAGAAATGTGCAGCGCAATGTTCTCAAACGCGACAGTTCTCTCAAGACTCGAAAATACCGGGCTTGTATCCGCTAAACGTGCAGAAGAGATCGGAATGGTAGGCCCTGCCGGTAGAGCTTCAGGCCTAAAAATCGACGGCAGAATTTACGATGATTACAAAAACTTTGAAATCATCAATGCCACAAACGGCGACGTTTTTGCAAGGGCTCAACAACGTCTGATAGAAATCAAACAATCCAAAGATATGATTTTAGAACTCTTGGACGAACTTAACGGCGCGCTGGAAACTCCTGAAATAAAGACCACACTTGCAAAAGATACAATGTGTATCAGCGTCACAGAAGGTTGGAGAGGCGAAATTCACCATATAATTATTACCGACAAAAACGGACAAATTGAACAATACAAAATCAAAGATCCGTCTTTCCACAACTGGTACGGACTCGCTCTTGCAGTGAGAAACAACCAGATTTCGGACTTCCCGGTTTGTAACAAAAGTTTCAACCTTTCTTACTGCGGATTTGACTTATAAAAAAAGGAAAAAATTATGTTTAAAACATTAAAAACCGTAAAATTACAGAAAAATCAAATTATAAAAGATATTCGCGGACGCGAAATAAAACCGCCATTTAGAGGAATTCCGACAATAGATGAATCAAAATTGACCAACCTTGAGGAATGTCAAAAGGCTTGCCCTACTTGTGCAATCACAAACGACAAAAAAATCGACCTGGGCAAATGCACGTTCTGCGGCGAATGTGCGCGAGTTTCAAACGGCGCTATTACTTTCACCCGTGAACACCGCTACAGCGCAACAAAACGCGAAGACCTAATCGTCAACGGCGAAATCAACCCGATTGTTGCCAAAGAAGAAATCACAAAAATTTTCGGCCAGTCACTCAAACTTCGCCAAGTTTCAGTCGGCGGTTGCAACTCTTGCGAGATGGAACTAAATGCTTGTTCTAACGCAAATTTTGACCTTGGTCGATACGGTGTTGACTTCGTAGCATCTCCACGCCACGCAGACGGCATTGTCATCACCGGCCCGGTTACAAAAAATATGGCAAAAGCACTTGAAGACACGTTCCTTTCAACGCCGGAGCCAAGAATCATAATCGCCGTCGGCGCCTGCGCAATTTCCGGCGGAATATTCCAAGATTCAGACGAAATTGATAGAGATTTCTTCACCCGCCACCCGGCAGATTTATACATTCCTGGCTGTCCGGCACATCCGTTAACAATTATCAACGGGATACTTGATTATTTAGGTTGTAAGTAATACAATAATTTCAGACACAATATAAATAGCTAAATACCGTGAAAAAGATATTTTTAATATTTATTCTTATACAACTAAGCTTTGTACCGTCATTGGCAAATCAAGACGACACAAAGCTTTTTGTCGACGAAACGCCGATCATCCTTGAATCCGAAGTTGAAAAAACGCAACTTCCAACACAACAACTTCAAGAAATCGAAATTTCTAAAGAAAAAACCTTCTCCGAAAAAGTTCATAATCTTTTAAAAGCTGAGGTTGAAAAGACTGACGCTCCGTACCATTTATTGAAAGATTTTACAACCTTTCACTATAAAAAAGGACCACTGGAAAGCCTACATCTTTGGGGTGCATATCAAGGGCAGTTGGGAATTTATATGCAAGACAACATAAAAGGCCACTCAGACTGGACAGAAGGCGTCGTCAACGTAGGCCTCGACGGGAAATTCCGCAATGGCAAAGAAGATTTTCGCCTTATGTTTAACTTACAACCGCAACACGGACGCAATATCTGGCAAAATCTTCCGGCGGATTTATATATCGCGACGAACCGAATCCCACACCACCGAGTACTTGTCGGAAACTCACGCCCCCCAGTCGGTATTGAAGGCGGACAAAGCCCATACACTTTGCCATTCATTCTTCGCTCACAAATCTCGCGAACATACGGAACAGTTCGAAAATTCGGGCTTAGAGTCAGCGGGAACTACGATCTCATTGATTACGATTTTGGGGGCTACAGTTCAGACACATATTTCAAAAAATTCTTCCCGGGCGCAGAATTTACCGGCTGGATAAACTTCAAACCTCTGGGCAAAACGGACGGTCGCTACGGAAAACTTAAACTAGGCACGGGCATTAACGGCGGCCAATACGGAAGCGGAGAGTTCTTCGTCGCCGGCGCTTATGCAGGTTATGAATACAAAAAATTCTTCACCAATTTTGAATGGGCCCAAGCCGACGGCTCAAACGGTGTTGCCGGTTATTCAGACAAACAAACAGGCGGTTTTTATTCCACAGTCGGCTACAACTTAACCCCAAAAATCCAACTTCTTGCACGTTTTGACCAATTCGATCCGGACAGAAACATCTCGCACAACTTACGACGCGAATACACAGCCGGAATCAACTATTTTTTAAAAGGCCAAGGCCTAAAACTTATTTTCAACTACATTTTTTGTCAAAACCAAGGCCGAGACGACTCGCACCGCTTAATGATCGGAACCCAAATATTATTATAGCAAAAAATTTTATTTAGGAACTTTCATCAATTATGAACATACAACCCCAACAAAATATACATTTTAAAGCCCAATATTTAAACACCGTCAAGGTAAAGCAACAGATTCCACTAACCCCTTTTTACAAAAAGGTGGACGCCTATCTTGTCAAACTTGAGTCTAAAGAAGATATCGCCCAACTGACACAATTTGCAGTCCATCACAACAATAGCGGGATAACTTATAACATATTACTAAATATGAAAAGATCTCCAGATATCTACACAACTTTTGCCCTAACAAGTCAAAAAGACGGATTTCAACACTTAGACGGGAAAAAAATTCTTGGCGTCTGCAACGGAGGTTTTGTCCTAAACGATAACAAACAAAAAATATTTTTCATCGAAAGCCTTGAAGCTCAGTCAAAACGAAATAAGCGAGCAATTCACAAAGAAAAAGAGATAAACATTTTGGGCAAAAATTTCAGCATACCGATAAAACATAAATCCTTAGGCACAGCGATTTTAAAAGGCATAGTAAAATACCTAAAAAATAAACCTGTAGAAGCGCTGGAATTACATTCACGAAAAAACAGTATCCCATTTTATCGCCACCTTGGGATGGAAGAATTTGCGCCGAATGATTTTTCTTTAGGACGAGAAAATTTTGATGAATTTATAGCGCAAAAATAAAATTCAGGCGTTTTATATAGATATGGATCTAAAAATCAGACATATAACCACTAACAACACACACACAACCCATCGTCAAAATTTCAACGGCAGAAGACCAACGCTCCTGTCTGATTTCGAGGGGTACGACTCATATTTCACATCGAGTGAAAACATCAGTCATTACACAAAAAATGAGCATAATCAATTAAAATCGATCATATACAAAGAACCAATAAAAATAAGCGACGCATTTTTCAAACTTGCGACGACCAAAGATCGTTTCATTGCAGATCAAATGCTTTTGCGCCTTCATACAAGTGAACAGTTGCACAACATTGGGACGCAACTACTAAGACACTCAAATATTGCAGATATGGAAGTAAAATCTCTTGTCGGAATGGGGAACTTTGCCTTTGCGTTTGAAACAATGGATGGAAAAGTTTTGAAAATAAGTGAACGAAACCATTTTCCATTTAATAGAGCGATTGCGGATTTCGACTTACCGATAGAAAAACACGGCAAATTTGGTTCAGACAACGATTATCATTATTATATTGAAGAAAAAGTTACCCAAGAAGGGATTCAGCAAGAGGAATTAGAAACATTGGTAAAGAAAATCCAAGACGAGGGTTATTTTATGCGAGATCACTTGGAGAATGAAGTTCCTGAATGGTACATAAAACCTGGAGAAAAGCGGATCAAAGTTAGTCAATTCGGGCGCGCGAAAGATGGAAAAGTTTATTTAATTGATCCGGGTTGCGCGCAGGAAACCGAACTGACATATCGAAAATATTTTATCAAAATAGGTAAGAAATTAAAACAGTTAGTGAAATAGAGAGAAGAAAAGGGATAACGGATTTTTGTTCGGGCAAATTTCACATAGTGATATTGACAAAAAAAAATCAGCGAGTAGAATAAAGTTATCCAAACTCCTTGGAGGAGTGCCAGAGCGGTTGATTGGAGCAGTCTTGAAAACTGTCGAACGTTCACGCGTTCCGTGGGTTCGAATCCCACCTCCTCCTCCATAAAGAAACCACCTTAATAGGTGTTTTTTTTATGGACATGGTTGGTTGAGAACTCGCACAAATACTATCGCTTGACACAGCGGACGAACAAGCCCGTTGTTTTTGTTCGCGGATTCCAACGTCCAGCTCCAAAATGCAAGTCCCAAGCCATAGCCCTATTATAAGAAACAACCGAACTCGACCAAAAATCCCAAGGAGGCATTCCTATGATGTTTTTATTATAATACATTGCCGAGAGTTCTTCTATATTCGGGATACGGCTGTCAGCATCTTGAGCCGTACACGCAGCGCTGGCATTAGCTTGCTTCACAGTCGTTCCACTAGCCGCATTTGTGGGCAATGGAATAGGCGCAACAACAGATGGTTCCGAAGAATATAACGCAGTAATAAATCCAATATCTTTCCCAACGGAATTAGGCCCCTTATTTCCATTTAAATCATAAATAAAGTTTGCACACATTTTAGGATGACTATAATGCCACTCAGTTTCATTCAAATCGGCTATACAAAAAGGATTGTAATACAAAACAATCGTGTCTCCATTTTGAGTTTCGAATGCAGCCGCGTTGGTATCAATATCACTTTGTACATTATGAAAATGAGCACTTGAAGTTGTGACGTATGAATCTGTAAATTGAGAATTTAATTCCGACAGTTTTTTGGGCCAATTTACAACAGATCCTACCATGTCAGTCAATGAAACAACAACTGAAGTGTACCCGAAAACCTGGACAAGCGGCTAGGAAGTAGTAAAATAAAGAAAGAGGTACACCAATGAAATTTAGTAAAGAAGAAAAAGACCGTTTACGTTCTAATCCAAACGTAAAAGAAGTTTACCAATCAACTATC
>JAZUCM010000131.1:0-28514 GCA_045639085.1 Candidatus Gastranaerophilus bacterium | reverse complement strand
GACCGGCTGAGCCGGCTCCATACACTGGACCCGTGCAAGACTTTAGCGTTTACCATGGCAGAGATATTACTCTCCCTCACAATCATCGGTGTTGTCGCGGCGATTACGAATTAAATCCGATGTTTACGAGTTCTGTTCATGGTTATAGCAGTGTTTTTCATAATCCGTTGAGGGATATTGATACAAAAGCTGCGGCGTTTGAGACTCAAAACGGTGAAAGCATTGCGGTTTTTTATAATCCTTCCTGTTCGGCAGATATTAACGAGCCAAGGGAATATTCGCAACCTAAAATGTGTGCTAATTTTATTTACGACTTGAACGGCAATAAAGGGCCGAATACTGTCGGAAAAGATATTGGCGTAATGGCGGCGCTTTATCCGACTGACCCTATCGTTGTCGCTCCGCAGCCGTTAACGTCTATTGCGGGAACCGTGTCACATTATGACGCCGGGGGCGCTTGTTTGGCTCTTGATGTGAATTCGCGCGTGCCAACCAAAGATGAATTGTCGGCGATGTATTATAATTGGCCGATGTTGAACGTTGGGCAGTCCGAAACGGCTTATTGGGCCGGTACGTTGGCTTCTGCGGATACTGCTTATCGTATAAGTACTTTCGCTGGTGAGTATCAAGCCAAGCCGCGTACCGAGTCTTTTACCGTTTGGTGTGTAAAAAGATAGTATTGTCGGTGGGGATGTCGGTTTAAATGGGTCGAATGTTAATCGTTCGGCCCATCTTACTTTTGTGTTATAATTCGGGTATGAAAAATATTAATATTAAAGACGATAGTGGAAAGCTTTTTTATATTGGTGGCGTTGTGCGCGATGAGTTGCTAGGGCGTGCAAGTTTTGATGTTGATATTGTTTTTGAGGGTGAGGCGATTGAACATTGCTCGCAATTTGGTGAAATTATAAGAGTAAATCCCGATTTTGGTACGGTTCGGGTTAAGGTTGACGGGGTTGAGGTTGATTTTGCGTCTACCAGAACTGAATCTTATCCGCGTGTTGGGCATTTGCCTGTGGTGGAAAAAATTGGGTGTTCGTTAAAAGAAGATGTTTTGCGCCGTGATTTTACGGTAAATGCGTTGGCAAAGTCGCTTAAAACAGGTGAGATTGTTGATTTTACCGGCGGAATGGATGATTTGAAAGCCGGAGTATTGCGGGTTTTGCACGATAGAAGTTTTATTGAAGATCCGACGCGAATAATTCGTGCGCTCAAGTTTTCAGTGCGTTTTGGGTTTAAGTTGGATGATAAAACGCGCAAACTTCAAGAAGAGTATTTGGAAAACGTCAATTATGATATGTGTTATAAGCGTATAAAAAAAGAGTTGATTGAGACTTTCAATTTGAATTCACAAGAGGCGTTTGAGCGGTTTTATGACGAAGGGATTTATAAACTGGTTACATCAGAGGCGGTGGTGCGTCCTGAAATTAATCTTTCGCTTTTGATATCCACGTTTGGGTTGGATTTTTCGCCTAATTTGTGGTTGGTTTACGCCGGGTTGATGGATTTGTCGAGGTTAGAATTGACTAAAAATGAGGCTCGAATATTGAAAGATTTTTATGTTTTGCGTGAAAGTCAGCCGGTTTCTGATTTAGAGATTTATAAGTCGTTTGCTGTAGTACAGCCGGAAACGCTGGCCCTGTTTGCTGCGTATGTTGATTTTTCTAAGGTTTTACATTATATTCAAAATTTGCAAAAAGTCAGCTTGGAGATAAATGGGGATGACCTGGTTGCGCTGGGGATTAAACCATCACCGAAGTATGCAGAAATTTTTGATGCCGTGTTGGAGGCAAAACTTCAAAATCCTCTTATGACAAGGGATGATGAGTTGGAAATTTGTCGTCGTTATTGCGACTAATTGGGCAATTTTTCAGGCAATGTATTTACTCCGAGGTTTAAGAAATTCTCATAAAAACGTTTTTTGGAGTATGGTTTTTCGATGTTGCTGTTGTGCGGATCGATGATAAACACTTCTTTTTCTGTAACTCGGGTGATTAGGTATGCGTGATTAGTGAGGACATCCGAGTCTTCTTTCTTGAAACTAACAGATGCAATTTGTTTTTGCTCACTGTATAAGTTAAGGTTTTCCAGTGCGTTTATTGCTTCGGATTTGTTTTCTTGGGTAAAAGTTTTGAAAGTTCCGCCGACCATTATTTTTATGGCGTATTCGGAATACCCGCCGTCGATTACGGAAGGAGTGTATGGGAACGACTTAATTTCCGGCTTTTCGACTGTTGTTGGCTCGGAGTTTTTAAGCCAGTTTAAGTATTTTGTTGTGTTGAATTTTGTTTCGTGTTCAGTAGGTTTTTTGACTTCTATTGGGTGTGAAACTTTTATATACTCTTTCAAACTTTCGATTTTTTCCGGCGTAACGTATTTTAAGTCTCTGGAAATAACCGGCTTGTTGGGTCCGTCAGAGTTGTGGTAATAATTAACGTATTCATCCCATTGGGCTTGCGTTATGTTTTGGGTTAGGGTTTCGGTTGATGGCTTAACTATTGGTTTTGGGGTGGATGTTTGAACGTATTTTAGACACATTGTTTCGTATTCTTTTTTGTTGTTTTCGATTTTCTTCTGATATGCGGCAAAAGCGGTTTCAAGTGCGATGGCGTCAGGGTCGCTGCTTGAAAATTTTCCGACTTCCCAGCCGTAGGTTTTTGAATAGTTAATCTGTTGTGTTCGAGCTTGTTGGCGGTTCATGATGTATTGTCGAGGAATTTTACACTCAAAGGGTTCTTCTTCTGTTCCGTAAAAAGTCACGATGGCGTTTCCGGCGTTATCTTTTTTAACAACGTGATTGAACATTTCGGGTGCGAACATTGCAAGTCCTGTTCCACCTGTTAAGGCCCAACAGGTGCCGAGTTTGCCTTGGCGGTTGTTGAACTCTCCGTCAACAATGCCGAAGATTTTATTTAATTGTATACGGCTCGCGCTGTCTAGTGTTGAATCTTCGGTTATTTCTTTGTAGTCAATGTTTGAATCTTGATTTTTATCGACTCGTTTTAAAAGATTGAGTTTTTGCAAGATTTTATTTATAAAACCGGCATCTCCAAAAACGCGGCCTTCTGTGGATGTTTTTTCAACACCTAAAAATTTTGCAACATCAAGAACGATTTCTTCTGATGCGTCTGGTGAATTTTTTATGTACGCGTGAACTTCGTCAAAACTAATTGTTCCGTCGTGGTTAGTATCTGCCGCCTCTTTCGTTTTGCCCATAAAATATTTGTCAAAAAGCCCTGCTACCGTTTTTTTGGGGGGTGCAGATTTGATCGTTTTTTCGGAAGTGGTATTTTGTGTTTGCGTGTTGTTGTTTATCTCAAACGTCATAAAAACTCGCCTCTCATAAGTAATAAAATTTTATGAGAGACGTAATTTCAATATGATTGAATTTTGTTACAAAAGTTTATTTGTTTTTGAGTGCGTTTTCCAGAGCTTTTTCAAGCGTTTCTATTTTTGCTTCAAGAACTTTGACTTTAGCTTGGCTTTCGGTAGAAGTTATAGCGTTTTTTTCTTCTTCGCGTTTAAGAGCGTTAAAACGCTTGTTTTGTGTCATTGCGGTTCTGACCGTGCCGAAAAGCCCGCCGATAACAAAAATCGCAATGGTGTAAGCGGATAGACTTTGTGTATCGTTGACGTGGTTAAATCCGTAGTATGCTGTTGCTGCGAATGCGGCGATAAGAATGAGTAACAAAACGTAATTTTTCATATTAATTCCCCTTATTTTTCAAATAATTTAAAACTTTTTGTATTTTTTCATCCGGCGAGATTTCTAGTTCAATGGTATCATCCGTAAACGGTTTTGTAAATTTCAAGTGGTATGATTGCAAAACTTGTTCGTCCGTTTTGACCTTGCCGGTTCCTCCGTAGAGAGAATCATTATAAATCGGATGTTTCTTGTGTGAAAGATGTACGCGAATTTGGTGCGTGCGCCCCGTGATAAGCGTAAGTTCCAGATACGTTGCGTCTTTGAAACGTTCAAGAACTTTTACGATAGTGGTACTTTCGCGCCCATCGGGTACTACGGCCATTTTGTGTGTAGATTTTGGATGGCGCCCGATTGGAAGATTTATGGTTTCTTCATCCACTTTGTAATTCCCGTTTACGATTGCGCGGTATTTTTTTTCGATTTCGTGTGATTTTATTTTCTCCGCCAAAAATTCGTGCGCTGCATTGTTTTTGGCTATCATTAAAAGGCCTGAAGTGTTTCTGTCGAGTCTGTGCAAAATCCCGCGTCTAAAATCACCGTTAATATCTGAAAGATTTTCTCCGAACTTGTATAGTAGTGCGTTGACAAGTGTTCCGCTACGTTCTTGCATTGTCGGGTGAGTAAGCATTCCCGACGGTTTGTTTACTACCGCCATATCATTATTTTCCCAAACGATTTCAAGTGGAATATCTTCCGGCATGATTTTTATCTCTTCCGATTCCGGCATGATGAATGCTATTTGGTCGTTGTCGCGCAATGTATAAGCCGGTTTTTGCGGTTTGTCGTTAACTTTAATGTTGCCGGATTTAATCAGCGTTTGAATTTTTGAACGCGAAAAATTCGGACATTCTTCTGCCAAAAATGCGTCTAAACGTTTGCCTTCGTTATTTTCATCAACCGTAAGCGTAAACATTAGCGAACCTTTTTGAATAAAATTATTATAACCAGCGCTACGACACTCAGGTTGATCATTATATCTGAAATATTAAAGACCGGGAAATTAACGAACGTGAGTTCGAAAAAGTCGCGGACGCAACCGATTGCGATACGTTCGTGCATATTGCCGAAAGTCCCGGCGCACAACAGAGCCAGCCAAAAAAGTGATTGCCCTGAAATCCGTTGCAGATTATTTATAACATATACAAAAACCAGTGTGATTGCACTTGCTGAGAAGATAATCAAGGCTTCACGTGCGTCTTTTAATATGTTGAACGCAGCGCCTGTGTTTTCCAGGTAATGAAGTCGCAAAATCGGGGTGTCAAACTGCAAGCCCGCCGCCATATTTCGCACTAATAGGTTAGACAAGTAAAGATCTACGATTATAAAAAATACAAAACAAGTGATAAAATACAATATTTTTGTGAAATTTGAATTAATCATCGTCGTGCTCTTCCTTACTGTCTTGCGCTTTTTCGTACAAAGTGTTTTCCGGGATGACGTTTACTCTTGTCATCAAAAACGCCAGTCCGCTCAGATAAAATTTTATTCCGCCACTTGGAATAGGTTGACCACGTGTTAAACCTATTGACGCAATATTGTACTCGTTGATGTTGTCTTCGTTCGCGGTGAAAATTCGCTCTAAAACGGTGTCTTCAAAAAATCTGAGTGCGTCGATGTCATCTTCTTCTTTTAGTGGAAAAATCGCCGGAGCTTGCGTTATATAACCCATCAAAATTCCCTTTCGTGGAAGAGTACTGACTTCCAACAAGGACGAATACTCTTCGCCTGCCGGAACAATTTGCGGAGCTATAAACTTCAAATCCAAATATTTTGCTTCACCAAAAACGACAGAATTGTTTTCCTCAATCGCGTGTTCTGCGGTGATAAGCCATTTGCCACGAATTTTTTGCAAATAGTAAATGGTATGTGCAAACGCGCTCAATTCGCCTTTAAGGTCGATGTCTTCGCGTTTAATGTCTTTGGCCTCGGCGTATTCAAAAACATCTACCGTCGCAAAATCTCCGTTGATATTAATCATATTGATTTTTGTTGTCATTTTTAAATCAGGGTAAAGTTCGTAGTTCTCCTTGATGATTTTGAACGTTGTATTCCTGTCAAATGCGTCCGAATTTCGGTAGCTTTCAGCGTAAAATTCTTTTAACTTTTTATAATCTTTATTATTGGAATAAAGCGTTTGCAGCGCAAAAGTGTTTTTAATCTCATTTTTAGTCGCTTTTAATTCTTTTTTTGCTGCGTTATTTGATTTCCAATCATCAATCAGGTTCGCGTTTGCGCATTCCACTGATGTGAAATTCAGGAAAATTCCAATAGAAAGTAAAAATAAAAATCTTTTCATCATATAATTATTATTGCATAAAATCAAACTGACGCAAGTGGGTAAGTAGTGGTTGAAATAATAAAAAAGATTTTGGCGACGTGACTGCCTTGTGTGTTCTCGTCACGTATCCATCAAAAAAGAGAGGTTTTACCCTCTCCTTATCTGGGCGATACGTGACTCGAACACGTGACCCCCACAATGTCGATGTGATGCGCTACCAACTGCGCCAATCGCCCTTATTAAATTTAAGTCGAAAAACTTGCGTTTTTCGAAGATGCGCTACCCCTCTCGTAAAAACAATTCACTGGATTGTTTTTGCGATCTTGGATTTGCTCCACGCTCACGAAGTTTTGCCTACAGGGCTTTGCCCTTGTCGTCAAAATTCGTTCGCTATCCGGACTCGTTTCACTCCGTCCGTCCGCAAATCCGCTCGGCAGAGTGCCAATCGCCCTTATTAAACTTTTGTCGAAAAACTTACGTTCCCCAACCCTTATTTACTAAGGTAAAAAGGCGACACCCAGATTCGAACTGGGGATAAAAGCTTTGCAGGCTTCTGCCTTACCACTTGGCCATGTCGCCTTAGTTCACTTTTCTATTCTATAGAAAGCATAAGTAAATGTCAAGATGTTCAGTCGAAAAATTAAATATTCTTTGGCAACTTTATCTCTATTAATCTGCGTTTCTTTGTGCAAATGTCCCGCAATTGCCCTCTATGCGCGTTTATAATTTCTCGTGATAAGCCAAGGGATAATTCGCTTCCTACAGAATTTAATTCTTTGGTGTTTATTTCTACGCCGGAGTATTCGTTTATACCGTTAAGTTGTCTATGTTGTTTGTATTTTTGACTTAATTTGATTGTTACATTGTTCTCGTATTCTAATATGCTGAGTGAAAATTCTGCCGTAATCGCGACTTGTGATATGATATTGGTTAAAATGTTCATAACCGCATTGGATAACCTTATTCTATCTGCCTTGATGAAAATCGGGGTTGTAGACAAGTTGTAAGTCCTCGTCACCTCAAATTTGTTGAAGTTTTCCTCTAGTGGGCTAATATATTTTTGCGCCGCTTCTACTATGTCAAACTCTTCTATGTCTAAAACTGTTGAATTGTTTTGGAAATTAATCGTTTGTATTAACTCGTTAAGCATGATTATTTGTGATTTGCAAGAATCAATTGTCAGCTCGAGCAACTCTTTTTGTTGCGCGCTTATATTACTTTGGGGGTTTGATAAAATTCTTTCTAATGCTCTAAGGTTTGCAATAGCTGGTATTTTGATATCGTGTTTTAGCACCTCAATAAATCTGTTTAATTTTTGATTGTAGCGAGCTTGCAACTCTTGTTTTAAAAAATAGATTGCGTGTCCATTATTTGTTGCTTGTGGTGTCTGATTTTCGCTTGTTGCAGCGATTCGTTTTAATAATTCTTCCATCATTACTCCTGAATTAAGATTTTCATGTATATTGGTTGCCACGCCGGGTCGTTGTAGTTTTTCGTGCAAAATCCCACGTGCTCTTCTTGTTTTATTATATTAGCAATTTGGGGGATAAATTGGAATTACCCAGTTGGGTAATTGATGTGTTTGCTTATTCGGGCGATACGGTTGTTGTTGCTCCTATACCTTATAAAGAGCGTGCAACTTCTTCTGCAATTTCTCATGAAGACGCAATCGCTCTGTGTAAATCTATTGATATAGGTGGTCGTTTACCAAACCCCGAGGAAGCATCTTAGTGGTGTAGCAAATGTGCGTTGTATAAAACGGTAGAGTCTGACCATTTTAGGTACGAGTATGGAAGCCGCTGAGCGGAAGATGATAAATTAAACGATAAATCTTTAACGCTAATCGATACGAGTATGGAAGCCGCTCAGCGGCCGAGCCCGAAGGCTGGCGCCCTCTCAATCACTTATTTCCCTTATTCAACCACAACTTTTACATAATTTTCGTTAAAAATTCTATTTGCAACATCGAGGATATCGGATTCGGTGATTGAATTTAGAATTTTTTCGTATTCCGGGCGGAAGTTGAAACCGCGTCCGGTAGCCTCGTACCAACCAAGGGTTGTTGCTTTTTCAAGGTTGGTTTCTTGTGAGAGAATGTATTGGCCAAGAATTTTGTCTTTGGCCTCTTGGAGCTCGGTTTGGCTTACAAATTGTGTTTTTAGATTGTTAATTTCGGCCAGCATTTTGGACGTAGCGTGGCTGATGTTGGCAGGGTTTGTGCCGATGTAGGTTAGGAAGTTGCCTTGTAGTACGTTAGGTGAAAAACTTGAGCCGATCTGATATGCCAGACCTTCTTCACCGCGCAGGTTTTTGAATAACCGTGAATCCATGCCGGTACCGAGAATTGCGTTGATAATTTGTAGCGTTGCGACTTCTTTTTGGTCTTGGAGTCCTTGGGTTTGCCAGCCCAGAATTATCCAGGCGGTGTTAGTTTTAGGAACTTTCTTGGTTATATTTTGGCTTGAACATAAAGTTTTTACTTGGTAATTGTTGAAGGCAAACGGTTGCAAGTCGCGAAGTTTGAACATTTTGGAAAATTTGTCGATGGTAAGTTCTTTATCAACATTGCCGTTAATTGAGATGACGATGTTTTCCGGGTTGAAAAGCGTGTCATAGTATGTCAAAATATCTTCTTGCGAAATTGTCGGAAGAGATTCTTTTAGAGCATAGATTGAGTTGTCATAGGCGGAGCCGCCGTATAGTTTTGACTTGAAGGTTTCTATTGCGATGGAAAGCGGCTTGTCTTCGGACTGTTTGATGCCCTGCATAATGTTGTTGCGCGTTTTTTCGATTTCGTATTCGTCGAATTTTGCTGCCGTAACGATTTCTTTTAGCAGTTCCAGGGTGAGTGGATATTCGTTTTTGGTGGTTAAAATGTCGATTGTAAACGCGTCGCGACCGGCTGCGGAACTTATGTTAATCCCGTGACTTTCGAGGATTTCGGCAAGTTCTTGCGCGGTGTATTTTTTTGTGCCCTTTTGCATTGTTGCAGAAGTCAGACGCGCGACTCCTGGTTTTGTTTCGTCCAAAAGTCCGCCTTTAACGGTGATGTTTATCCCTATAATATCGTTTGCGGTGTTTGGGGTAAGAAGTAATGTCGCATAGTTCGGAAGCGAATATTTTTGCGTGTTGTTGGTTTCCGCGAGAAGTTTTGTTGTCGCTGTTGCCGGAATTACGTGAGAAATCGGGCGTTCAGCTGCTGTGTTTTCTGGTAAAACGACTGAGATTGCAGACTTGTTTTCCTGCAAATATTTTATCGCAACCGCTTTAATTTGTTGCGGCGTAACTTTTGCGATATTTTTTAAATAGTTGTCGTAATAGTCTGTATCGCCGGCGGTTACAAAGGTGTAACCAAGCTGGTTTGCGATGTTTGAAACGCTTTCACGGCTGTAATAGGTATCGCGTTCTATAATGTTTTTTGCGAGCTGAACCTGTTCTGCTGTAACGCCGTTGCGTTGAATTTCTTTTATTGCTTTAAAAATTTCGGTTTCTAACGCTTGGTATTTTTCAGGAGTGAAGTTTGCGCTGATGTAGAAAATTCCGTCATCTTTGAATCCTGAATTGTACGCGCCGATGTTGAACGCAAGCTGTTTTTCGTCTTTTATTTTTCTGTAGAACACGGAAGAGCGTCCGTCGCCAAGGATTGTAGACAGCACGTCGAGGGCGTAGGAGTCTTTTGCGCTAATCGGTACGCTGCGATAACCGATTAACATGTAGCCGGCTTGAACATCTTCAAATGCGAGTTTTTTCGCTTGTTCTTTGAGCGCAGAATCTTTAGGGTAATTGAATTTTGCAGTTGGTGTGTTTTTGCTGTTGAAGGCTGTTTTTATTTTGGCCAGAGCGTCTTGAGTATTGACGTCTCCGACAACGATTGTGACCATGTTTGATGGTGAGTAAAATTGGTTATAATAGTTCAAAATTTCGTCGCGTGAAATGTTTTCGATAATTTCGCGTTTGCCGATAACTTTGCGTTTATAAGGGTGTTTTGCATAAAGCATTTTTACTAAATTTTCATAGCAAATAGTGTTAGGAAGATGTTCATCCTTGGAAATTTCTTCCAAAACGACCTTGCGTTCCTTTTCGAGTTCTTTGCTAGGAATGAGCGGGTTAAGTAGCATATCGGCATGCATATCAAGCGCCAGATCGAAGAATTTAGACGGAATTGTTATGTAATAGTGGGTAAAATCCTTGCTTGTCGCCGCGTTAGTGATAGCGCCTTTGCTTTCTAGAATTTTGTCAAACTCGCCTGTAGGGTGTTTTGACGTTCCTTTGAAAAACAGGTGCTCTAAAAAGTGTGAAACACCGTTGTTTTGGTCGTTTTCGTTGATTGAGCCTGTTTTAATCCAGGTGTCTATGGTTACAATCGGGTTGTTTTTAACCTCTTGGATGATTACGTTTTGCCCGTTATCAAGTTTGAAAACCGAAAAATCCGCGCAAAAAACGGCACTTGCGGTAAAAACCAACGTAGCAGTTAATAATATGATTTTTTTCATTATACATTCTCCCCTAAACTCTCTGGCAATATTTTACATTAAATAATCCAAAAAGTGAATAGTCAAGTGGCTAATTGCGCAGAAAAACGGAGGGCATGCCCTCCGTGAATAATCAGAAAGGATAAATTTTTGTTTTGTGCTTAATTCTTATCTTTTCACGCAGCGGACGTTATTTTGCCCGGAACGCGTCGCAGGCCCCCTTTCGCCTGTATGAAAACCTTGAGCTAATGCTTGTCCAGTTTCTCCTGCGGAGATTACAGAACCTGACCAAAAATAGTAGCCAGATGTTATGCCTAAGAGATCTTTGTTGAAAAACATTGATGCTAGTTCGTCAATATTGGGTAATCTACTATCAAAATCTTGTGTTGAGCACGCCGTAGAAGCTTCTGTTTGAATTTTTGTTGAGCTCGTATTTGTTGCTAGTGGCAAAGGGGCTACGATGTTCGAATCTGTAGGATAAAGTGCAGTAATAAAACCGATGTCTTTACCTACAGTATTAGGACCCTTATTTCCGTTTAAATCGTAGATAAAGTTTGCACACATTTTAGGTTGAACGTAATGCCAGGTCGTTTCTCCTAGATTTTCTTTGCAGTGTGGATTATAGTAGAGAGCGATTGTTTCGCCATTTTGAGTTTCGAATGCAGCAGCACTTGGGTCAATGTTATTCTGAGGATTAGTGTAAACGTTACCATTGCCATCATCGTAGCTGCCAGTAAATAAAGGGTTCAACTCGCTTAACTTGGTTGGCCAAGAATTGATGGAACCAGCCATGTTTGTGTATGATGCAGCAATTCCGCAATCTGCGAGGTGTTCTGCGTCGCAAATATTGTTGATTTTTAAAACTTTTGAAAGTCCTTCTGTTAAAAATGCTTCGGCTGCGGTGTCTTTGGTTGTGGTTACAGAACCGTCAGTGTTTGTGCCTTCGTATTCGCCATAACCGTTTAGTTGCGGCATCATGGCGATGGCTTGAGACATGCGCGCGTAAAGGGCCTTTCGTTGAGTGTTCCAAGTTCTTTCGTTGATATTGGCCATTAACGATGGCAGCGTAATCGCCGCAACCACACCAATAATTGTTAATGATAGCAAAATCTCTGCCATGGTGAATGCTAAATTTCTATACTTTTGACTCATTCCATCCTCCAAAATTTATGTTACATTTATAATTATAACACATGTTCTGGCAAAAGGTAACATGCATGTTAAGTATTATTGCAAAAAGTAAACATTTACATTGTGTCGAAGTTTCGTATTTTAGTCGAAAATAACATAAAAGAGGTTGTATGGATAACAAGTTTTTGGGTGAAACAATACGGATTGCAAGAAAAGCCAAGGGCCTTACCCAAGAGGCGTTGGCGGAGATTGTCGATATTGATGAAAAACACCTTTCGCGTATTGAAAACGGCAAATCTTTTCCTTCTTTGATTACTCTCAAAAAACTTTTATTGGCGCTGGATTTGTCTTTTACCTCGATTGGTATGGATATGACTGAACAAAAACATGTTAACAATCCCGCTTATATTAAGGCGTTGCAGATTTTGAATTCTGCCGAAAGTGACATCCAGTTAGATTGTTACTTGGATGTTTTGATGGCGACCAGTCATTTTATGGGGAAGTTTCAGCTTTCAGCGGCCGGTCTTACGCTGAACTCACAGCCGCAGTAGTTTTGGCGGTATAGATTTAGCTCTCGCGAAATCTTGTTTGTTTTTAAAAATCCGTCTTTCTTTTTAAAATCTACTGATAAATAATTTAAACCCTCTTGGGTTCCGATTTCTGTTCCGATTTTTGATAGGAGGTTAAAGTTTTTGTGCGGGCTTATTACAATCGAGGTCGTGAAGTTTGGGATATTCAGGGCGCGCGCTTTGCGCGCAGTTTCTTCGAGTCGGAGTTTGAAACATAATTCGCAGCGCGCGCCCTTCTCCGGACAATTTTCGTAGCCGCGAACGTAGTTGTTGTAAACGTTTGGGGTGTATTCGCCTTCAATAAGTTCCACATTAAAATGCTTGCATAATGTTCTTTGTGCGTCGAGTCGTCGTTGATATTCTTCGGACGGAAAAATATTCGGGTTATAGAAGTATACTACAACCTCATAACCCGAATTCTTTAACATTTCTATTGGATACGCTGAGCAAATCGCGCAGCACGCGTGTAATAAAATTTTTGACGCCCCGGAAATTCCAGGTGCCGCGTTGTTATTTGCGTTTTGCGCCATTGCGTTCCAACCATTTTTGAGCTTCTTCCATTGTGTTTAAGCCCATTTTTTTGTGGGTGCCGATTACCATCGCCGGAGTTCCGCTCAAACCAACTGCAAGCGCGTCTTTAATATCTTGTTCGATAAGCGCAGCGACTTCTTTTGACTGCGCGTCTTTTTTGAGTTTGTCCATATCAAAGCCGAGGTTTTCCGCAATTTCAAGCACTTTTTCTTCTGTTTCAGGTTGTTCTGCAAACACATGCGCTGCAAAATCCAAGTATTTACCTTGCATCATTGCGGCTTCCGCGTATCTTGCTTTCATACAGGAGTTTTGGTGGCCAGGGAACGGAAGATATTTGTTGCAAGCTTGGTCAAGCGGGTAGTTTTTGTGTATAAATTCGACGTTGTCGTATTTTTTAGCCAACCAGTAAAGTTGAATATGTAAGTATCTGCAAACCGGGCAGTCGTAGTCGGAATACACCATAACTTGAACCGGCGCGTCTTTTGCACCCAGTTGGTTGCCGGAAATAAGATAGTCTTCGATTTTTGCTTTTTTGTATTTTTGGAATTCTTTGTTGCTTTTTACGTGTGGAGCGAAAACCAAGCTAGTATTTGTATAGGTTAAAACTCCAAGTGCTACAAGGATTACGGCGCCAAGCGCAATTGCGTAATGTTTGATTTTTACGGCATCAATAAAGTCTGTTACGCTTTGTTTTAAAGAGCCCCAGAAAGAACCTTCTTTTAGCGGACGTGTCGCAACAAGCGCAATTCCAAGGTTGAGGAAGTATGTAAATGCACAGAAAATACATAATTTTTTGATTTCAAAAAGGCTTATTATTAAAAGGGTTATGGAAACGATGAAAGAGAAAAGCCCTAAGACTGCCAAGTAGTCAAGTGGGTTTTTGAAAACTTCCATAAATTTGAAAAGTTTATGGTTTTTCAATTCTTTTGCTTTTAGCATTAGGAACACAAAGAAATACCAAAACATGCCCCAGTACGCCAATGGAATCCCTAGAAATTGAGATTCGTTAGAACGTGCGATACCGTCACAGTCGATAAACTCGTTAACAGCACAAATACTTGGTGCCGCGTCAACTGCGAAAAGTGCGTTGTAGTAAACAATGGCTAGTTCGACGGTTGCCAAAAGTCCTAAAGCGGCCAGAATTGCTATAATTGTTGGTTTTATGTTCTCTTTTATCATTTTCTCTCCTTATAAATTTTTAATGATTTCTTTAATGAGTCCTTTAAACTTATTTTTTGCGATGTTAGCGCTTTCTATAACTTCTGAATGTGCAAGTTTTGTTTCGCTGACGCCGGCTGCGTGATTTGTAATACAGCTTATCCCTAAAACATCCATTCCGCAGTAATTTGCAACGATTGCTTCAGGAACTGTAGACATTCCGACCGCATCGGCTCCACAAAGCCCAAACATTTTTATTTCTGCCGGCGTTTCATAGCTTGGCCCTGTTGTTGCAAGATAAACACCTTCTTTCAGGTCAATATTTAAATTTTTTGCACAATTTTTTGCGATATCTCGTAAACTTTGTTTGTAAATTTCACTCATATCCGGGAAACGAGTGCCAAAACTTTCGTCGTTCGGTCCAATTAGCGGGTTTGAACCCATATAGTTAATATGGTCACGAATTAGCATCAGGTCTGCCGGCTTGAAATCAGGGTTTAGCGCGCCTGCAGCATTTGTTAAAATCAACGTTTTCACCCCGAGTTGTTTTAAAATTTTTATCGGATAAGTGATTATATGCAGCGGGTGGCCTTCGTAATAGTGGATTCTGCCTTGCATCATCACGACATTTTTTTCGTTAATTTTTGCAAAAACGAGTCTTCCTTTATGGCCGGAGACTGTTGAGCTTGCAAAATTTGGTATATCTGAATAATTTATGCCGTGAATACAAAATTCATCAGCCAACTCACCTAACCCGGAACCTAGGACAATCCCTATTTCCGGTCTAAAATTGTCGGTTTGTTGATTGATGAATTTTAAAGTGTTTTCCATAAGTCTGTATAAAGTTTTTGACCTCTTGGGTCTAAAGTCCAATATTAGATTGTCCCGTGGTTTAACCGACTAAACGGCTGTCATCAGCTTCTGATGCTTTTACCATAATTGCGTGTTCAACCGGGTTTTCTTTTTTGTATGCGCTTTCGAAAGAGTCGTCGAAAGAATATTCATCGTGCGCTTTTTTGGCTTGAGTTTCGTCAACAAGCTTTTTTGCAAGTTCTGCAATTTCGTAAACAAGTTGGTATCTGTTTTCGGTGTTTTCGTTTAAATCCCAAGCAACTCTGATTATTTGATCCATTTTTTTACCTCACATTACAATTATATTTTCTATCATATTATAAGAAATTAAATTTTGCAAGTATGTAAACAAAGCTGTAAATAAAGCAAAAAAGCACCTCAAAAAATGAGGTGCTTTTATTACCAAAAATTAAGCTTTAATATCTTTAATGCTTAACGCGATTCTATGTTCTTGCGGTGTGAATTTTTTAATCAAAACTTCAACGCTGTCACCAACTTTGAATTTGTTGTAAGGGTTTACGTTTTCTTCAGATACTTCTGAGATTGGCAATAAAGCTTCAACGCCTGGGAAGATGTTGATGAATGCGCCAAATCCCGTAACTTTATTTACTGTACCTGTGATGATTTGTCCTTCAGAGAATTGTCCTTCGATTTGTTTCCAAGGATCTTCAGTCATTCTTTTTAGTGACAATGAAATACGTTTAAGTTCGTTGTCAATTTTGATAATTTTAACTTCGATAGAGTCACCAAGAGTCAAAACATCAGATGGGTGTTTGATTCTAGCCCAAGAAATTTCAGAGATAGGAAGAAGACCATCGATGCCGTTGATATCAACGAATGCGCCGAAATCAGCGATTCTTACAACTTCACCTTTAACAATGGTATCTTCTGTTAATTCAGAAAGGATGTTGTCAACGACTTGATTTCTTTGTTCTGCAACAGCAAGTCTTTGAGAAAGGATAAGTTTACCTTTTTTAGGATCAGCTTCAAGAACTTTAACCTCAATTTTCTGATCAACAAGTCCGTCGAACGGAAGTCCTGTTCTCAATTGGCTTGAAGGGATGAAACCTTTAAGATCTGCAACATCAACCAAAACGCCGCCTTTAACAACAGAAACAACTTTTGCAAGGATTGTATCACCTTGAACTTTTGCGTCGTTGAGTTGAGCCCAAGCTTGAGCGAACGCGATTCTTTTCAAAGATAATAACATGTGGTTTTCATCGTTTTCTTCTTTAACAACGTAAAATTCTCTAACGTCGCCGATTTCGAGGCTGTCGATTGCATCAGACGGAATTTCGTTTTTTGAAAGAAATGCTTCAGTTTTAGCGCCTTTTACGCAAACCAAATAACCTTCTTGTTCTTTTCTGATAATTGTACCTTCAACGATATCTGCTACTGAGTGTGATTTTGAGAATGATTCTTCTAAAAGTTTTTCGAATTCATCCATTGATTTTTCGATAGTTTTAGTCATTTTTATTTTATCTCCTTTGCTAATTTTCTTAAAACTTTGTTAATTTGTTCCGGCGGTGTAGAAGCTCCGGCGGTAACTGCAATATTTTCGGATTGTTGAAGAAGAAGTCTGTAGTTTTCGAGTTCGACATCTTTTTCAATGTGAATGGCTCTGGTTATCGGTTGGCAAATTTGAGCCAAATGGGTTGTGTTGGCGCTGGTTCTTGAGCCTACGATAATTACTAAGTCGCTAACTTTTGCGAGTTCAAGAGCTTCTTTTTGTCTGTTAGCAGTGCTTGGACAAATTGTATTTTCGATTTTTAGTTCTTTAGCGAGCGGAAGCAATTCCACCATTAAATCTTTAACTCTGGATATTGCTTGAGTTGTTTGGACAACCACGCCGATTTTTTTGTGAGTTCTTAGAGTTTCTTTGTGTTCTAATAATTCTTCGCTATTGCTTATAACTACGACATTTTGTGAGTATTGAAGAACATTTGCTTTGATTGCAGTAACTTCCGGATGTTTTTCTTTGCCAATAATGACCACGTAATAGCCTTCTTGGGCTAAAGTGATAGCTCTTTGTTGAACTTTTTTTACATCTGGACAAGTCAAATCAACGATTTCGTAACCTAAATTTTTGATACGTCGTATGTTTTCGGGTGCTTCGCCGTGAGCGCGAATGACACAAATTGCGCCAGGGTTAGGAGTATCGGGAATTTCAGTGATAGTTTTGATCCCGAACTTTGCCAATTCTTCTCTAATTAAAGAGTTGTGAACCAAGTCGCCCAGTACATAAATTTTCCTGCTTGGATTGTCGAAGTGAAGCTTTTTGACGGTTTCGACTGCCCGTCTAACGCCATGACAAAATCCGGCGGATTTAGCTAATAAAATATTTTTCGGCAATTTAATTTTCTTCTTTCTTAATGAACTTGTCGGACGTTGTCCGACTGTACATTTTATTGAATAATAAACATAAAAAAAAATCAAGAGATTATGAGTAAAGGTAACGAAAAATTATGTTTTCAAAAAAAGTGCTTGCATTTTAAAATTTTTCATGATACATTAGTGAGGTAGCCGATGAAGAGACTTAATAGCTTGGAATTTGGTTAACGAAATGAGGGCTGCTAGCTCAGGTGGTTAGAGCGCACCCCTGATAAGGGTGAGGTCGGTGGTTCGAGTCCACTGCGGCCCATATAAAGCGAGGTAGGATAAATCCTGCCTCGCTTTATATCTGTTGTATTGAACTAGCCCCCTATGGGTGCGCTGTGAGTATTCAGTATGTGGTTAGAGCACTCTGCCGAGCGAAACAATCCAGTGAATTGTTTCGCGAGAGGCCTGATAAGGGTGAGTTTTAAGCTTCAGGTAGGATAAATCCTACCTCGCTTTATATCTGTTGTATTGAACTAGCCCCCTATGGGTGAGCAGGGAGAGGAAGTCTTGCGTTGGTGATGTTTTTGGAGTATGCTGACATCATAGGGAGTTTAATTATGCAAAACAGTGTTTCACAAGAGGTTATTAATCTAAGATATTCGGAATTAGATTTTAATAAACGTTTAAAGCCGTTTTCTTTACTAAACTTTTTTCAAGATATTGCAAGTGATAATGCAGAGAAGTTTGGGTTTGGGTATTCTGCGATATACCCTAAAAATTTAATGTGGGTATTATTAAAATACAGGATTGAGTTTGAAGAATATCCGAGCGATATTGGCGAATTGTTGTTGAGGACTGAGCCTCGTGGATATAACAGATTTTTTGCCTATCGTAATTTTGAACTTTTATCCGGGGAAAAAGTTTTGGCTAAAGCTTCTAGTATGTGGTCATTGGTTGATTTTGCGAGTATGAAGATTGTTAATGTGGAAGGAAATGTTGACAGCCCTTATATGCAAAAATTCGTCAAGGGAGAAAATGATTTAGATTTTGCAAAAATCCCGGCGGTTGAAGAAATCCACTACAAAAAAGAATTTGAAGTTCGATATAATGATTTAGATGTAAATATGCATGCAAATAACGGAAACTATATAGTTTGGGCGCTGGAGCCATTGCCATACGAGTTTCAGGCGGGGCGTAAATTGAAAACTATTGATATGGCTTATAAAAAAGAAATCAAATATGGCGAAAAGTTAGTCTCTTGCGTTCAGGTTGTGAGCGAAAATATAACAGTTCACTCCTTAAAAAATTCCGTAACCGATGAAGAACTTTGCACCTTGAATTGTGTTTGGGAAGAAGTTTAATTGTTTTCGAACAGCCATTGCACGAATTTTAAATCTTCCTTATACGTAATTTTTCGGTTTTGCGTAGAACCCTGAACGACATAGATTTCAGCCAAGTTGTTTGCTAGAATTAAACCGCAATCGTCTGTCACGGTGATGTTTTGTTCTCGTGCAAGTTCGTGGGCATGTTTGATAAGTCCAAGTTTAAAACATTGTGGGGTTTGTGCACAGCGCAATGTTTTTCTGCACGGCACATTTGTTATTCTGCCGGTTTCGTCGACTTCTAATATGGTGTCAGAAGTTTCGGTTGCGGTGCAAATGGCCTTGTGCTCCTTTAAGCCTTCAATGCAGGCGGAAATTATCTCAGCCCCTACAAATGCTCTCACTGCATCATGGATTAGGATATTAACTTCGTCATTCTCTTTTATCGCAAAAACTCCTTTATATGAACTTTCTTGGCGTGTTGCGCCACCTGCAATAACCTTGTGACCTACTGCAAGGTTTTTGGTACGCTCAAGGAAATTTGGATTTGCAACAACAATGATTTCGTCTATAAGCGGATGTGTCTCAAATGCGTAAATGGCATGCTCAAGTAAAGTTTTTCCACCCACCTCAAAGAATTGTTTTGGTTGGTTAAGTCCACATCTTTCGCCGGTTCCTGACGCTAAAATAAGTGCGATGTTTTTAATCATAGCTCTATTATATTATAAACGTGAGAATTTTCTAATATCGTTGACGCGTTTTTTGTAATAATCGCGTTTTTCTTCGTAGTGCTTTCTTTTGTTACCGCAGGTAAATTTGGCCAGTAGCTTGCTTTTATAGTATGTGAAGTAAATTTTCCATTTTAGGTTGAGGTTTTTGACGGACCATTGGCTAACGCCTGTTGTTTTTAAATTGCTGTAAAGTATTTCTGCAAAAAACGGCGAATTTTTTGCGTATTTCCAGAATATATCAGATTGTTCTTCTTGTGGAGAATGCCAAGGTTTTCTGCTAGATGTATAGTGGATGATTATTGCATGTGACTTTGCGTATAGGTATTCTTCTTTAAATTTTCCTGATATCTGATTTTCATAATTTGGATTGAATACGGAGACTCCATATTCGTAATTCCATTTTTTGTGAGTGAACTTTGTTTTGTTTTCAAACATTACGTTTAAAATATCCTGATCTGGAAAAAGAAGTTTTGTATTGCTTAATATATTTTTGAATTTTTCAATATAACCATTTTTGTTGATTTGTGGAATATTAAACATTATAACGCCAGAGTTAAAATAGTTTTGAGGTTTATTTAATTTTAGTTCATTTATGATATGTTTATGTCTGGTTGGATATTTTTCCAGTAGAGGGCAAACGGAATCCCTTATGGCAATAATTTCATTGTCCTCAAAATCGATGTTAAAAAATTGTTCAATATCTCCATTTATTACAATATCGGAATCCAGGTATAGTACTCTTTTATATTTCTGCATCAGAAGTGGTATAAATATACGGTAGTACATGCTGATGCTCCAATAATTGTGCGCGCGAAGTAAATCTGTGCCTAATGTATCTGCAATATATTCATTGGTGTTAAAAAATCTTAGATTGAAATTGGGTGGTAACATTTTATAAAGTATATTTTTGTTACGTTCTGTTATGTCTGAGTCAAAAACAACGATGTCATAATCGTCAAAGTTTTTTGAATTTTCAATTAATGATTGTAACGCTACGCTGAAATATTTACAGTATTTATTATCAGGAGCAAAAACAATTGCTTTTTGGTGTGACGATTCAAATATAGGTTCTATTTCAAAGTGTATGCTTTTTTCCCATTCTGATTTCTTGAAGTAGAGTTTTTCAAAAAAATGCTTCGCTTTTTGTCTGTGTTCAGGTGTCGTTTTTTCAGTATCGTTATAACAAATTAACGTTGGATTATATTTTTTTAGTTTGTATTCAATTTTGTGAATATTGTGTAGTGCTAAGTAAATTTGCTCCTTGTTATTTTTGTGGATTGCGCTTTTTACATTTTTTGCTTGCCAAAATGTGTAAATTATTCTTTGGATTGAATTTGGTGTTCTAAACTTGCAATGTGTTGTTTTATCAAATTCATTTTTAAATTCTTCTTTACATGCTTGAATGTAACTTTTTCTATAAGCTTCGATGTTATGTCTGCACCGCATGTCTATATCTTGTTTGTCCGGGGTATTGTTGATTAAGTTTTGGGTATAGAGTATATTTAGGTCGTGCAGATTGATTTTAGTGTTTTTTTCCTGTTCTTTACTCTTTGTTAGCATTAAGATTGGATTACCGTCTTTATCGAAGAAATAATCTTTGGTTACAGGTTTATTAAAGAAGTTATCGTCGTTGGCGTAGAGGAAGTGTTCTGAAAGTCCCGGAATGTTGGCGATACAGGTTTCTATTGCTTCGGAATTGAATGTCGGCAGTGCGTCGGCCGGCATGATTTGAGCATGCGTAACTATTTCGATTTTAGGATGTGTGGTGTCGAGCCATGCCGGAACTTGTCCGTTTGTAACAATAAAAATTTTGTTAATCCATGGTGCGTACATTTGGGCCGAACGCAAGGAATACTTTAATTCTTGGTTATCTATAAACCTGCAACCGTTTGTCTGCGGGGAGTTTGGAATTCCCAGACGAAGTTGCCATTCCTCTTTTTCCGCTTGCCATTTTGGGTCGTTTCCGTCTACCCATAAGTATACTAAATCAATTTTTAAATTATTATTTGTCATTCTGAGCCTCTCTATTTTACACCGTGTCTTGGTTATAAATAATTTTTATACAAAAACGTATACAAGTCAAGTTCGCGTGTAAAATAAAGGTGAAATTGCGTTTACTTTGTATACATAAAAGTATAAAATTTTATTGTATGGATGAAGAACAATTATTGACTAAGATGCGCAATGAAATAAAAGGCCATATACGTATGCGTGGAATGACTTATGAAAAAGTTGCGGCATTACTTACCCAAAAATATGGCAAACGCGTAACCGCGCAGAGTTTGAATAACAAAATCGCGCGCGGCTCGATAAGGTATATTGATATTTTGCAAATCTGCGAAGTTTTGGACTACAAAATCCGCTGGGAGTAAATTAAAAGCAGTTCTCCGCAACCTGCTCGTCTTGCTCCACGCAAGCCGACCCGTTGCTCCGCTGTCTAATACGCCACTCTCAAAAATTCGCTCACGTTCCTTATCGCGAATTTTTGTTCGGACATTTATACAGCTCCGACCGGTTCTTGTTTTTTGAATTGCATGTTGTAAAGAGTTTGATATTTACCGTTTGGAATATTCATCAATTCTTCGTGGGTGCCGAGTTCGGTTAAGCAGCCTTCGTTGATGACGGCGATTCTGTTTGCGTTTTTAATTGTAGAGAGTCGGTGCGCAATGACGAATACTGTTTTATTTTGCATTAAGTTGTCGATTGCTTTTTGCACGATGGTTTCGGATTTGTTGTCGAGAGCGGAAGTTGCTTCGTCAAGGATTACGATTGGGGCGTTTTTCAGGAAGGCGCGAGCGATTGCGACGCGTTGTTTTTGACCGCCGGAAAGTAGGATTCCGCGTTCTCCGATTTCGGTGTTAAGTCCGTCTTTGAGGGTTGCGACAAATTCGTCCAGATATGCCATTTTTAGCGCTTGTTGAATTTCTTCATCCGTTGCGTTTTGTTTACCAAGAAGAATGTTTTGTTTAATTGTTCCTGAGAAGAGGAAGTTATCTTGGAAAACGACAGCGATTTTGTCGCGTAGTGATTCCATCGTATAATTTTTTATATTAACGCCATCGATTTGGATTTCGCCGGAATTGATATCGTAGAAACGAGGGATAAGGCTTACGATGGTGGATTTTCCGCCGCCGGAGTTGCCGACAAGAGCAATTGTTTCACCTTTGCGTACGTCAAGGTTTATGTTTTTAAGAACAGGTCTGTTTTTGACGTATTCAAAACTTACGTTTTTGAAACTTATTCCTGAATTTATTTCGTTTAATTTAATTGCGTCCGATTTGTCATGGATTGCCGGTTTTTGTTCCAGGATACTGAATACCCGCTCGATAGCCATGAAGGAGAATTGAACAGCATTAAAGTTGTTGCCGAGGTTTTTGATTGGGGTGTAGAGCATGATTAGCGCTGTAATGAAAGAAACAAAGTTTCCGCTAGAAATCTGTTTTGTTAAGATTAGGTGGCTTCCGTACCCGATAGCGGCACCAATACCGACAGAGACGATTACGTGCATCATCGGGGAAAGCCAAGAAGTTCTTTGAACCATTTTTATTTGGACGCTAAAGATGTTGCGTATAATTTCGCGGAATTTGTTTTCTTGGTAGTTACGGAGGTTGTACGCCGTAATTGTTTTGTTGCCGGAGAAGGTTTCGTTATAAGCCGTGATGACTTTTGAACCTGCTGCGACAGATTTATCCATGACGGATTTTATACGTTTTCTGATATTTGCTAACGGCAAGAACGCGCCACCAAGAACGATTGTTGCGATAATCGCCAATTGCCAGGAGTTGTAAAACAAGACGCACACCAGCGACAATGATGAAAAAAGTCTTGAGACGAATGTTTTTAGGTTGTTTAATAACCCGGAGCATGCCGTGTCGGCGTCGTTATTAAAACGGTATACGATATCGCCAGAGTTTCTTTTGTCAAAGAAAGAGGTTTCGAGGGTAAGCATTTTTTTGTATAAATCCATCTTCAAGTCCGCTGTAATTTTTCCCCCGACCCAGGTGTTTAAGTAGGTTGCCATATAGTTGAGGAACCCTTGCAATACGGTGAACATGACAATCCCAAAGGGTATGTACCAAGGGGATTGAACTGTTTTTTCGACCATGACTAAATCCATGTAAGGTTTTAGTGATAGTGCGATAACTGCATCCAGCGAACCTATCGGAATACATATCAAAACAGCCAAAAGTGCTCTGAACCAGTAAGGTTTCACGTAAGGCAAAATTTTAGAATAGCAAACGTAAAACTGGGTTTTCTTAAAATCTTTTATACATTCGTTTAAATTTTTCATAAACTCTCCGTGATTAATCATATCCTTTGAAAGATATTATATTTGAAATACGTTCAAGTGTAAAGTTTATATGAAAAAGGGGCTAAAAGCCCCTGGATTAAACGATGCTAAAAGCGACGATTTTGTCTTCGCTAATGTTCAGCCAATCATACTTGAAACAAACGTAGTCGTTGCATTCACAGACATCGTCTGTGCATTCGCAAAAATCTTTTAACCTGCAAACCATTGCGTTTTGTAATGTTACATAGTCGTCGTTGCATTCTTCGCAACGGCCTTCCGGGATAAAAACTTCACCGTCAATTTTTAGATATTGAGTGTAAATAACGATTTTTTGCGAACCGCTACTTTTGACAATACCTTCAATACTTTTCAAGAATCTTCTGGACATGATTTTCTCCTTTTTTTCATCTATAGCGTAGCAGGCATGATGACATTTTTAATCCCCTGATTTGACATGCCGGAGTGTTCATTTTACAATTCAGTTATAATTTACGTGCTGAAAAGGAGTATGACATGCCGAAATATACGACACAAGAATTGTTGGATTTATATAATAGTGACTTGGATGAATTGTTGCAAAAAGCGTCTGAATATAGACTTGAAGGCGTCGAATTTTGTTCTATAATCAACGCGCGAAACGGAAAATGTTCGCAAAACTGCCGTTATTGCGCGCAAAGTTCACATTATAGAACTGATATTGAAAGTTTTCCATTGTTGGACGTGAAGACTGTTGTTGATGCGGCACGTGAGGCTCAAGAAAACGGTATCGACAGAATTGCAATTGTAACCAGCGGAAAAACGCCGGACGAAAGTGATTTTGACAGAATGGTCGAAATGATTAAATCCATCAATGAATTGGGCAAAATCAAAAGTTGTGCGTCGATTGGGATTTTGAACGATGAACAGGCAAAAATTTTGGCGCAAGCGGGTTTGAAACGTTTTCACCACAATATAAATTCAGCACGTTCTTATTATCCTCAAGTCTGCACTACTCACACATTTGAGGACAGAATTAACACCTGTAAGCTAGTGAAAAAATACGGCATGGAACTTTGTTGCGGGGTTATTCTTGGTATGGGGGAAAGTGTCGAACTGCGTGTTGAAATGGCTGAAATCTTGGCGGAAATCGAGCCGGATTCGATTCCTATCAATATTTTGATGCCAATTCCGCAAACACCGTTTGAAAATTACCACGACAAAATTGATGAAGAGCATATATTGAGAACGCTTGCAATATTTAAGATTGCGAACCCGAAATCAGTTTTGCGTTTTTGCGGCGGTCGTATGCGTTTGTCAGAAGACGGTCAAAGAAAGGCTTTAAAATATTGTGTTGAGGGGATTCTGACCGGCGACTACTTGACGACGACCGGCAAAAGCTTCGAGCAGGATTTGGAAATGTTGAAAGTCTAAGGCTAGAAACTGGCTAGAGGCAGATTGAAAGGTTCGTTAAGGAATAATAAAAGTTCAAATCAAAACAATAAGGGGCCCCTTTGAGGCCCCTTGTTGTTTACTTTTTGTTTGTTTATGAATTTTCTGCGAGTTTTGCGCGAACTTTTGTTTCGACTTCCGCTAATAAATCCGGGTTGGATGCTAAAAATTCTTTTGCTTTTTCGCGTCCTTGGCCGAGTTTTTCTTCATTATAACTGAACCATGCGCCGGCTTTGTTTACAATGTTAAGATTTACCGCGACGTCGAGAATATTGCCGATCTTGCAGATACCTTTACCGAAAATAATGTCGAATTCTGCGGTGCGGAAAGGAGGGGCTACTTTGTTTTTAAGTACTTTTACTCGTACGTGGTTTCCGATGTCTTCGCCGTCACCTTTGAGGCCGTCAGTTCTGCGGATTTCCATACGAACTGAGGCGTAGTATTTAAGAGCGTTACCGCCGGTTGTTGTTTCCGGGTTGCCGTACATAACACCAATTTTCATCCGCAATTGGTTGATGAAAATAACGGTCGTGTTTGTTTTGCCGATGACACCTGTGAGTTTTCTGAGCGCTTTACTCATTAATCGTGCTTGTAAGCCCATTTGTTGATCTTCCATTGAACCATCGATTTCGGCTTTTGGAACGAGGGCGGCAACGGAGTCAACGACAACCACGTCCACTGCGCCTGAGCGAACGAGTTCTTCTGTGATATCAAGCGCTTGTTCTCCTGTATCAGGTTGCGAAATAAGCAAATTGTCGATGTCAACGCCTAGGTTGCGTGCGTATTCCGGGTCGAGCGCGTGTTCTGCGTCTACGTATGCTGCTATGCCGCCGCGTTTTTGGCATTCTGCAACGATGTGTTGAGCAAGAGTGGTTTTACCAGAGCTTTCAGGACCGTAAACTTCTATAATTCTTCCACGCGGAACTCCACCAATACCAAGCGCAATATCCAAAGCTAAAGAGCCGGTTGGAATAGCCTCGACGTTAACGGATGGTTTGTCGCCGAGTTTCATAATGGAACCTTTGCCGAAATCTTTTTCGATTTTGTCGATTGCAAGTTTTAATGCTTTACTTCTATCTTCGTTTATTGCTGTTGGTTGAACTTCTTTTGCCATTTTTTACTCCCAGGTATGTTGTTCTACTTTTCTGTACAAGCCAAGAGCAACAGGCTTATAGCAGGATAAGGTGTTTTTAAGCTGATAAATTTCTTTGTTAAGATCAATAATTTTTTGTCTTAATGTTTCGTTGTCGGTTTTGCAACGAATGAGTTCGACGACGACTTCGTCCATGCCTTCGAGTTTTTCGTCAATAACTTTAGAAATTTGATCAGAAATATTTTTTTCCATGTCCTTGATAGAAACCAAAATGCTTCTTACAGAAGACGGAGCGGCCATTTTGTCAGCACCGCGAACCATCGGTAAAGACATTCTTTTTGTATCTTGGTGTAATTTTTTTAGATTTCTAACTTCGTCATAAGAAAAATATGTCTGGCCATGACTGTTTTTCTTAGGTCGAATTGACGCTTTTTTGCATAAATCAACTATTTCCTGATTGTCTACGCCAAGGATTTTGCGTACATCTTGGGGTGACAAGCTCTTTTCCTTTAACATTTGTTCTTGCATGTTCTATTCCTCTCCAATATACATTGTAATTTATTCATACAAAAAATACAAATTATTAAGCAATCTTGTAACATGAGTTTACATTTTTTGTGCTATAATTTTGTTATGAACAATGTTGAAGCGCAATTGAATGAACAAAGGGCGATGTACCGCGAGATTTTTGTTAAGTCTGCGGCAGAGATACAAAAACGACTCGAGGAGCTTAGGCCTCAAGGGGTTGAGGGTGAACTTTTGAAAAAATATTCGCCGGATAGTGCGGAATATACTTGGCAGGTTAGTGCATTGAAACTTTTGGAAGGCGAGATTTCGCAAGATGTTTATCGTAAGTTGCAGGAGATTATGGCATATCGAAAACTTTTTAATTGTTCTGGATGTGCGACTTGTTGCAAGTTGGCGTGTAGTGAATTTTCGCCGGAAGAGTTGCAGGAAAAGGCTCAAAATGGCGATAATTTTGCCCAACAATTTACAAGTGTGTTCGTTCCGTATGAAACTTTCGAGGAAGCTGAGGCGGTTTATCCTGAATATATTCAATTGTTGCGTGAGAAAGTCGATGGGCAAGTGTATTTTTATCATTGTCCGAAAGTTACGAAGGATAATAGGTGTTCGGATTATGAAAACCGACCGCAGATTTGTCGTGATTTCCCGGATAATCCGCTTGCCGTGTTGCCCGTAAAGTGTGGATTTCGCGCGTGGAAGGATGAGATTAATCCGCTTGCGCTGATGTTGCATTCTATGGTTGAAATAATTGATTTTTACAAAAACAAGTTACAAGAGGTATTGTAGGTGGAAAAAATAATCCTTTCCGGCTTGAGTTTGGCGGAAATTGAAAAGATTACGGAAAATTTGGGCGCGTCAAAGTTTCGCGCAAGACAAATTCATAATTGGATTTATCTGAAATCGGTTTCGACGGTTGATGAGATGACGGATTTGTCACTTTCTTTTCGTGAAGAGTTGAAAAAGGTTGCCGATGTTACTCAAGTAAAGGTTAAAACGAAACAGGTTAGTTCTGATGGAACGCTAAAATATTTGCTTGAATATCCCGACGGGGAGTGCGTAGAAACTGTTCTTATGCGTTTTGACAACCGTGCAAACCTTACGGCCTGTGTGAGTTCGCAGGTAGGTTGTGCCGTAAATTGTTCTTTTTGCGCTACCGGGAAACGTGGGTTTATAAGAAATCTTACTTACAAAGAAATTCTTGAACAAGTTTTGACAATTCAACGTGATACGGGATTAAAAGTTACGAATATTGTTTTTATGGGCCAAGGCGAGCCGCTTTTGAATCTGGATAACGTCTTGAAGGCAATGCAGATTTTTAATGATTGTTTTCAAATTGGTGCGCGTAGAATTACAGTTTCAACAAGTGGGATTATTCCGGGGATTGAACGTTTGGCGCAAATCGAGATGCAATCGACTTTGGCGCTTTCGCTGCACGCTCCAAACCATGAAACTCGGGCAAAATTAATGCCGATTGAAAACCGTTATAATATTAAGGATTTGCACACTGCGTTGAAAAATTACGTGGCTAAAACGGGGCGTCGTATAACGATTGAATATCTTTTGATAAAGGACTTGAACGACACGTTGGAAAGTGTTAAGGAACTTGCGCATTATTTGAAAGACATTAAATGTAACATTAATTTAATCCCTTATAATCCGACGGCGCAGAATGATTACCAAAAGCCTTCGAATAATTCGATTATGCGATTTAAGGCGCTGATGGAGCAAACGGGTAAAAAAGTTACGGTGCGCTTAGAACGTGGGGCGGATATTGACGCTGCGTGTGGGCAGTTGCACGGGAGAGTGGTTAAGTCGCCGTAGGCGGGGAAAGGTTTTTATAATAGTTAATAAGTTAATAAGTTAATGAGTTAATAAGGGTTATGGGAATAGACCCGGGTAAAGATTAGACGTTGGATTAGATATTTATTGAAGAACAAACAAAGAGCCTAACATTGCAAACCAATCATGATTAATAAACGTTAAACCTCATTGAAGTGTACCCGAAAACCTGGACAAGCGGCTAGGAAGTAGTAAAATAAAGAAAGAGGTACACCAATGAAATTTAGTAAAGAAGAAAAAGACCGTTTACGTTCTAATCCAAACGTAAA
>JAZUCM010000130.1:0-12434 GCA_045639085.1 Candidatus Gastranaerophilus bacterium | reverse complement strand
ATAGTTGATTGGTAAACTTCTTTTACGTTTGGATTAGAACGTAAACGGTCTTTTTCTTCTTTACTAAATTTCATTGGTGTACCTCTTTCTTTATTTTACTACTTCCTAGCCGCTTGTCCAGGTTTTCGGGTACACTTCATTAAGAGTGAATAAATCAATATAAAGATTAAACGTTGGCCGAATATGTTGAAATATTTCATAATGAACTTATCGTCCTAACGCCCTATAGCCTTATCGCCTCATGAGGGTCTTGTCAAAAGTGTCGCGATAGTGCATAATGAAAATATGAATTATACAAAATACAATGATGGAATATACAGTTCAATAGGGGGGGGGGGCGCCTCAAAGTCCTTGCTATATCTGGGTTTGCGCGACCTGTTTTGACGATTTTGTCGAATTTAACCTCCCTGATGAATGTATATTTACTAGTACCACTTGAAAAGCACAAGAAAATATGGTAGAATACATATATGAGAATAGCAGGAGGATTAAAATGACAAAAAAACTTGCATTTACGATGGCAGAGATACTTCTCTCCCTAACAATCATTGGCGTAGTCGCTGCAATCACCTTGCCAAGCTTGATGGCGAATATTAACGAACGGACTTGGAATACCCAACGTAAAGCCCTTTACGCAAGATTAAGCCAAGCCATTGCTATGATGCCGCAGTTGAATGGATATGGTGAATATGAAGGCACAAACACCGACGGTTCTGTTACTGCAACAAAAGACACAGCGGCTGAGGCGTTCTTGACGGAAGGCCTTTCAAAAGTTCTGAAAATCAACAATATTTGCGACGCTGATCATTTGGCGGATTGTGGTATTGCTGCGTCATTTACGAACATGGTAGGTTCAACAATTACTTGGCCAACGAAATTGTCGGAAATGAATAGTATGTTTACTGATAGCTATGATGATACTGCGACTGGTGGAATAATATATGAAAATCCTCAAAATGGAATTGATACTAAAGTTGCGGCATTTGAAACATTAAATGGAGAAACAATTGCGTTGTACTATAATCCATCTTGTAATGGCGATACAGAAGGTGATGTTTGGCACTATAGTCAGCCCAAAATGTGTGCAAATTTTATTTATGATTTGAATGGTAACAAGGGACCTAATTTGGTTGGTAAGGATATTGGATTTATTACAGCTTTATATCCAGAAAATTCTAATGTTGTTGCTCCTGTTCCATTGCCAATAGATGCAGAGAATGGAGCGACTATGGAACAGCCTGCGGCCAGTGCAGCATGTACTACTCAAGATAGTGAAAGTAGATTGCCAAATCGTGATGAGTTGAGTTCTATGTTTTATAATAGGGAGTTACTTGGGATTTCAACTGGTGCTTTTTGGTCTGGCACTGCATCAACTTCCGGGGAATCAGCTATGGCTTGGTATCAAGTTTTTCTTACTGGGCGACGAAATCCCGGTGTTTTGTCTCGTAGTTTTACTGTAAGATGTGTTAAACGATAAAGATTTTTCATTTCAACTCCTCCAGTTGAAAGGCAGCAGAGGCAAAGGCCTCTGCCGCCTGCTTTTAATCCTATTTACCATATTTACTTTATTTTCAGAAATTCTTCTTGCAAGAACGATTTGGGCGGGGCGGGGAGTTCGATGAAGTCCCAAGGGAGTTCGGTTTCGATGTTCCAGGTTTCTTCTGCGTAAAAATCGGCGTTTATTTCATTTTGTTTTGCAGATTTTTTGAAGGCGCCTGTGTTGCCGCCAAGTTTGTATACATCTATTAAAAATTGGGTGAAAGTGCTGTCGCCACGAGAGAGAACGGCTTGCCAGTAATCCCATTTTGCGCTTGAAATTCCGGCGTTTATGCCGAGTTTGTGAAATTCTTTTTTTAGGTAAAGGGTTTTCTTTTCGAGGCTTTTTATGTTTTCTCGGCCGAACCATTGGAAAGGAGTGTGGGCTTTTGGCACAAATGTTGAAATTCCAAACGAGATGTCAAAGCCCGGGGTTGCCGATTTTAAACGTTTGGCGAGTGAAATCAGTGCGTCGATATCTTCTTGGGTTTCGGTTGGAAGTCCTATCATCGCGTAGAATTTTAGACCTTTGAGTCCGTTTTCTTTTGCGATTTTGACGGCGGAGAAGATTTGTTCCTCTGTTATGTTTTTGTTGATGACTTTTCGGAGTCGTTCGCTGCCGGCTTCAACTGCAAGAGTGGAATTCTTTTGTCCTGTCAAAACAAGGGTCTTGATTACGTCGGGTGTAATTGCGTCAACTCGAAGGGATGAAAAATTCATCTCTATTTCCCGGTTTTTGAGTGCTTTTTCATAAATGTAGGCGCAAAGTTCTTTGAATTGAGGGTGCGCGCTGATTTGTGCGCCAAGTAGTGCAATTTTGTTGGTGTGTTTTAATCCTAGGTCTATTATGCGTTTGAGTTCATTGAGAGGGACAAAGCGGATTGGCAGGTTTAGAAAACTTGCCAGGCAAAAACGACAACAGTTTGCGCAACCACGCTCGACTTCGATGATGAATGTGTTGGGGAAAAAGGCTTCTTCGCTTAAAATCGTCGAGTAGATACATTGCGCAAGCTTTTTTGTAGATTTTTTTACCACGGTGGGGGATAGCGACGGAACATAAACGCCATCAATTTTGGCCAAAAGGTTTAGAATTTGTGCGCGTTCCAGGTTTTTGTTATCTCGTATTAATTCGATTGCTTGGCGGTTTACGTCTTCGCCGTCGCCGATAATAAAAAAGTCAAAAAAATCGCGGTAAGGTTCAGGGTTTGCGCTGACGACGGGCCCGCCACAGAAGATTAGTGGGTGGTTTTCGTTGCGTTCTGCGGCGCGTAGCGGAATATTATATTTCTCAAGCATTTTGAAAATGTTTAAGAAATCCAGATCAAACGAGAACGAAAATGCCATCAAATCGACTTGCGCGGGTGAAAAATGTGTCGTTTGGGTATCGGTCGCGACTTTTTCCACGCAAACGTCCGGCAACATTTCGGCGTCTTTCAAAAGCCACAAATAGCCCAGAGATGAAAGCGCGAAAGAATTTATCGCAGGATAGCAAAACCAAAAGACAAGTTTACAATCTTTTTGTGGTGGGGTGTAAAGTTTAGTTTCCATCAGGCCAAAGCTCCGGGGAATTTTTTTCTTCGTTTATGCGTTTGATGTAGAGTTCGTCAATGAGAATGCAAACGGTTGAGGCGATGGCTGGCGAAAGGATTACTCCGACTACACCGAAATATTGTTGGGCGATGAATAGCGCCAAAAATAGTGTTAGTGGGTGTAACGCCATAAATTTGCCGAAAAGGAACGGACGTACAACGTAGTTTGAGATTTGTTGAACTATTAAAAAAGCGAGGATTGCAAGAACGATTTTGAGCCATCCGGCTGAATATGCTGCTAAAATTATTGCCACGAGGGCGATTGTCGGGCCGACTATTGGGATGATATCGAGTATACCTGAGATTAAACCCAGCAGAAAAGCGTATTTTATATTTAGGATTATCATCCCGAACATGACCATTACGCCGACGGCAATCATTGAAATCACTTGGGTTCTTACGTAGGCACCAACCTTGCATGAGATTGTGTCGAGGATATCTTTTGCGCAAGTTTTCATGTCCGGCGGGAAAAATTCGACGAATTTGTTTTCAAGATATTCTTTGTCGATTGCAAAGTAAAATACAATCATCATAAAGACAACCAAGAATACACAAATTTGTGCCAGGTTCATTGAAATAACTATTGATTTGCTGAGTAAGTTTTGGGCAAAACCTCCAAGTGAGCCTAATAGGTCTTGCAGGTTTACCAAATCTGCCAACCTGTAGCCGAAAATGGATTTCGTTGCTATAAAGTTAGTTGCAGCGTTGATGTTCCCGGGAAGTGATTCTGCAAATGAGATTATTTCGTTGACTGAGGTAACCAGTATCGGAATGAATGTTAAAAATGTTAATGCCATAAACAATAGTACTGCGACGCTTGCGGCGAGTTTGCGCGGCATGAATTTTTGCAATTTGATAATGAAGGGTTCCAAAGACGAAGAAACAACAAAAGCTGAGTAGAAAAGGAGAAAAATACCCATTATTTGTGGGATGAATATTAGTACAAGTAATAACAACAGAACGCAAACTACATTTTTTACGGTAAGCCATTTTAGATTCATGATATTCTCCTTTACTATTAATTTACGTAAAAAACAGAGGGTTTAAAACCCTCTGCTTGTCTAGTTATTTGAATAATTCCGTGTAGTCAGGGATTTCAAATTTTTCGTTGTTAGCGTCTTTTGCTACAAATTCAAGGTAGTAATTGAGCGCTGTTTCTTTGGCGTTTTCGTAGAACTCAGTCGGGATGAATTTTTTGTGAAGTTCAGTCCTTTCGCCTGAGTAGTAACCGAGAGTGCCTGCGTATATTTCGATATTTTCTTTGTCTATGCCGCCACAGTACGCTTTAGTTTTTGCATCGGTGCCGGAAGGTCTGATTTCGAGATACTTGTCGGTGAAATCCAGATATGTTCCATCGCCTACAAACCTGATTGATTGAAGGTTTGAAAAATCGAGTTCTTTGAAAGTGTCGGCGAGAATTTCTTTGACATTTTCAAGCGTGATAAGTCCTTCTTTGACTGCAATTGCCATTGAGAGATAGAATAAATCGTTGTTTGTGCGTTTTTCTTCGCCAAGACGTTTTTCTTCCTTCATTTTTTCGATGTCAGGTTCTGATTCGTTGTAGTAAGCAATATCGACGCGAGTGTCGAATTTGCAAGTTATACTGTTTTCTTTCAAGATTTTGGCTAAATGTTGAGCAAGAGTAGTTTTGCCTAATTTTGCAGCCATTGCGGATGCGACAATAATTGCCTCGGTCGCAGATTTTTCTCTCATCGCAAGAGCTTTTCTGCCGTGTTGGGATTCGATTAATTCGTCAGGCCCCATAATCATTCCGCCGGATTCTTCGCCGGCAAAAAGTAGTCTTGGATTTTTGCCAAGGTTTATTGGGTTGCCGAAAACATCGTCGATGATGACATCATCTTCCGGATTATTTTTGATTTTAAGTTCAATTTTTTTCAAAATATTAGCAATTTCTTTAAACCCGACCGGTACATTGATTACTTTTACGTCGTTTTTCGCAGCCCATTCATCCCAAGCTTTTGAGGATGCAGTGGTTTTGATGATGAAACGAGGATGTTTTTTCCAAAGTTTCAATTCTTTGAGTTGCTTAGCCCAGAAATCCATAAGCATTAAGAACGCTTGGTTTGCACTATATATTGCAAAGATCGTTCTCGGGTCAACTTGGATGTATTCGATTCCTTGTTCGTCGAAGGCTTCCATGTTGCCGATGCGTTCTTTTTGCGCGATTGTGAGTCTGTCGTGATCAGGGTCTGTGATTAAAACGGTTGCTCCCATTGCGTAGTTTCTTACGTTATTTTCGTAATCCATACTTTCGATAACCGGCAAGAATTTTTTGCCGTCAGGTTTTTTTGCAACTACTGTTGCATCGACCGAGTAATCGTAGAACGCGTTTTCGCCTTGAGGAGTTTTATTATACTTGCCGATTCCGTGGAAGAACGGATCTTCTTTCACGTGAATCCAGTCGAACTTATCGGCAATTTCGAGTTTTTCCAATACTCGACTTAAAGTTCTGTACGCACAACCGCCAACGTTGTCAATGACGATTTTGCCCTTGTTGTTTTTAATTGCGTTGATGATAGGTTCTTTTGCAACGCCAGTTTTCAGGTATTCAACATAAGGATCTACGCCATCGTTAAGTTTTTTCATTACGCTTTGGTCGATATTATTGTCATAAAGCGAGGAGAAATCTATTGGATAGTAACCATTTTTTTCGGTTTCGTCGAATATTTCTTGAACTTTGTTGATAAATTCTAATGATTCTTCCGGCAAATATTGACTGCCTTGGTTGTTTAAGTCTTTTGTTGCGTTTTTGACGGAGATTCCGTGGCTGGATGTAATATATTCACCGCCAAGTAAATCCAGTTTAAACGCCAAGAATGACGCCATCCAGATTGGAATAGTTTTTTTATCAATCGGAACAATTGTTGTAATTCCGTTTATTGCTTGAAGTCTTGTTATAGCTTCAAGGTAATCTGCGGAATTATATCTGACTTCGCGTCCGGCAATTTTAACGATTTTTTTGTTCGGATATTTTTCTTTTGCCACAAGAATTTTGGCCAAAGTTACAATTGTAATCCCGATGAGATTTATTGGAAAACGTGTATCTTGTGGGAAAAGGATATTTTGTGGCCCACGAATTCCGGCAGTTGAAACCCTTGCTTCTTTTGCATAATTTTCAAACCATTCTTTTAATCCTAAACCTTGTGGATTTTTTTCTTCGTCGTATGGTTCAAGGTGTTCTTTTCTTAGCAAAAACGAAAATTCATCCTTGATGTTGAAATCAATAAGATTTAACTCCCGTATATGGTCTGGAGTTTTGGCATAAACATTTTTAAATAATTGGTTTTCTAATTCGCAACTTGCTACAGTCATAAATTACATCTCCCTATATTAAATTCTATTTACCAAAATTGTATCATAAAAATGACAAAAAGAAAAGTTTTGTGTATAATTGATTTGAGAGGTATTTATTTTGACAAAAGAAAAAAGAAATTATTCAAAGCGTGAAGCATCAGAATTCAATCGTTTCCGTACTTTTTGGCAAATATTGGTTTGCGGTTGGATATATATGATTTGGTATAAATTAATTTACAGATTAGAAGTTCATGGAAAAGAGAATGTGCCAAAAGGCAACGATTATATTGTTTGTGCGAACCATCTTTCGAGTTTGGATCCGCCGTTGTTGTGCGGAATTCTTCCACGTCGCGTAAGTTTTATGGCTAAAAAAGAATTATTCGACAAACCTTTGATGCGTTGGTGGATGGATTGGCTAGGTGCTTTTGCGGTTAATCGTGAAAAACTTGCCGCATCTACAATAAAAACCGCGGTTTCTATCAAAAAAACTGACTGGGTGTTGGGGCTTTTCCCGCAAGGAACCAGAGGTGAGCCGGGCGTTATTCAGAATATATCTAAAGGTTTTGCAAATCTTGCACGAATTACAAAATGCGGAATTTTGCCAATCGGTATAGTCGGAACTCAGGAAAAGAAAAAATGGCCGTTTACTGGTAAAATTATCGTTAGAATCGGTGAAGTTATACCTTATAGTGATAACGTCGAAGAAATGTTGCAAAGTTGGATTTCATCCGTTGAAAATTTGACTGGATTTAAGTATGAGGAATAATGTTATGGAAAAAAAACAGCCTAGAAATTTTAACAGAAGATACGCAAAAGAATACAATTTTCTCAGAACAATTTTTTATTATGGCGTAATCCTTTTTATGGTTATTCCATATATGAAGAAACATTATAATTTTACTGTTACAGGACGTGAGAATTTGCCAAAACATAAAAAAGCTAACAAACTTTTGTTTACAGCAAACCATGTTTCGGAACTTGATCCGCCAATGGTTTCTATGGCTGTTATGCGCCCGGTTGCTTATATGGCCAAAAAGGAACTTTTTGAAGAAAAAGGTCAACGTGCGTGGCTGGTAAAACGTTTGGGTGCGTTTGCCGTTGATCGCGCAAAGCCGGAAATCGCGACTTTTAAAACGGTTAAAGATATTTTAAGTACCAGTTGGTCTTTAGGTGTTTTCCCGCAAGGCGGAACAAGACCATACGGTAAATTGGACGATTTGAAAAAAGGGTTTGTTGTTATCGCGAAGAAAGCAAAAGCAGATATCGTGCCTGTTGCAATCGGTAAATGGGATGGCTACCCTGATAAAAATAATCCAAAAGAGAAGAAGAATGTGTCATTACATATTTGCAAACCGATTTCATACGAGTTGGATGCTGATGAAATTTTGTACCTGTGGAGTAAGGAAATCTCGGAACACGCAGAGTATACTGAAATAATGCCTAAACCCGAAAAAGCTTTAGCGGTCGTGGAATAGCCGGCATTGTGATTAACTTACAATACTCAATTCGTTAAGCATTTTTGTTGCGGGGTAGTAATTTTTGAGTATGTGAAGGCAAGAAAGACAATGATTGCGGGCGGATTCTCTATCGCCTTCAGCCATTTTAATCAGCGCGATTTGATAGTGTAGTTCCGGGTCGTTGTAAAGGTAATCTTTCGCCTTTTGGGCAAAGTAGTTTGCAAATTGTGGGTAATTGTTAAAATGAAACGCGCGCGCAAAAAATTTGTAGCTTTCAGTATTGATTTCTGCGAAAATGTCTGAATACGCGCAAAGTATTTCGACGTAGTTGCCTTTGTGATAAGTCATAAACAGACTCAAATCCAATTCGAGGAAATTTCTTAATTGAAAAAACGTTGGCATTTCGTCGTAAGAAATTCTTTCAGTAGTGAATTTTTTCTGCAAAATAGTCGCTATTTTATAGCCCCAAAGAGCGCGGATATCAGAATTTTTGGTTTTAGAAAAAAGTTGTTTTGCGCCTTTTATATCATCTTCTAAGAGTTTGCAGTATGCGTATTCCAGTGTGTAGCCGTTTTTGGCGAAAAACATCTTGGCGCTTTTGAGTTCACCGTGTAGAAGTTTTTGTTTGTTTTGCACGTATCTGTCTGGCATGATTAATTTTTGTTGCTTGAATTAAAATCCATTGATGGCATCATGTAGTTCATCATCATAGCTTGAAGCATTTGAGGATTGTAGCTTTGTGGATTGTTTTGTGATTGCATCATCATATAAGGAAGCATGTCGAACGAACGATTTTGTGAGTTGTTGTTGCCCAAAAGCATGCTCATCTGTGCCATTTCGGAGTTGAAATTTTGCGCGTTAGGGAAGGTTGAAGGTTGAATTGTTACTGTTATCCCTGCGTTTTGTAATGTTTTTAGGGCTTGTGCAACATCTTCGTTGTTTGGAACAACGGGTGTTTCTTCTTGTTGTTGAACGGCGATGGCTGGTTGTTTTTCAATCTGCGCAGGTTCGCTGGCGGTTTTTGAAGTATCGACAAGCATATCCGGAAGAGTTTTCATTTCTTGCTCATCAAGAATTTGAGAAACCGGAACTGTTGTTGGAACCGGGTTTGTGTCGATGCCGGAGTCTTCTTTGTATTGTTTTACTTGTGCGTCGATTTCGGCGCCTTCAACACCTGCGTTCGGGCATGATGGGCCGCCAATGAGACAGTCACGTCCGCGCACGGCACATTCTGTAAGCGTTTCGCTCGGTTTAAGTTTTAGTATTGCGTCGTAGATATCAAGAGCAGCTTTAACGTCGCCGATTTTTGTGTAAGAAAGTGCCATATAGTACATTGCAACCGGGTTTGGGTTGTCTTGTTGAATTTTTGATTGTGCCTCTTGTATGCAACCAACGTAGTTGCCTTCTTTGTATTTTTCGATAAGGCTTTCAACGAATGCCGGATCGTAGTACATATTGCTTGTTGTTGTGAGATAACTTTGTGCATCGACCGATGGATAAATAGCTTTAGCACTGGAGCCTGTTGGCTCGTTAAAAGTTGCGTCAGTTGATGCGCCTGCGGTGTCTTCTGCCTCGTTTATTGCGGCGTCCAAGTCAAAAGAAAAATCTTCGGCCGCATAGGTTATGCTGGAAAATCCGCCGATTACTGTACACATAGTTAATAACAATATCTTTTTCATGTTTTTCATCTCATCAACCTCTTAAATTATATTTAATTATGTTTTTGAATAAATCAATCCACACTACTATTTAACCACATTATACAATAGTTTGCAAGTTTATAACTAATGTAAACGGATGAATTATGATTTATGTTTTAGTAATTTCCTATTTTTATATAGGATTACGAAGAAAATTATGATTAATACGGTAACGGCGAGGATTACGAGTTCTATATATTGTTTAATGGTTTCGCCAAAAAACATCAGAACAAGGCTTACAAGAAAGAATCTTGCGCCGCGTCCGACAAAACTGGCCAGAAAGAATTGCCAGAAATTCATTTTCATAATTCCGCTTGCAATTGTAAAGATTTTGTACGGGATAGGAGTGAAAGCGGAGAAGAAAACGGCGAGCATTCCGTATTGATTGTAAAGTTTTTCTACGTTATCAAATTGTTTCTGGTATTTTTTAAACAAAAGATTAAAAACGGGTCTTCCGCCGAACAGGCCTATTGCGTAGCCTATTGCCCCGCCGAGGGCGGATGCTAATGTGCAGACAAATGCAAACCAGAGGGCGGAATTAGGGGTTTTTAAATCCATAGTGATAAGTAAAATGTCTGGTGGTGGCAGTAATAAAAAGCTTTCGAGGCAAGAGTTAATTGCGAGCCCTAAAAGCCCCCATTGTTCAAACCAGCCATTCAATGTCGTAAATATTTCGTGCATTTCGTTCTCTCCTAGATGAATTATAGCACAAAAATCTTGCCATTGATTTTCTTCCTCTTGACAAACGTAAAAAATACGGTATCAAGATGGGTTAATAGGTTAACCGTTTTCAACGAGTTAAATGGTTAAAAAGTTAAAAGGTTAAATGGGAATATAGAAATAAATAATGTTAAGACGCCGCGCTTATGCCATTATTGATTATGTTAACCCCCTTTAACCCTTGTCTTGCTCAACTCGCGTGTAACGGCATTCAGGCAAAAGCGCGGTTTTGCCTTGGAATGCCTCAGCTCGCTCGCGTTTAACCTATTAACCTTTTAACACGTTCCCCTCTTGACAAATTAAGAAAATACGGTATCATGAAAATATGAATTATACAGAATACAATAGTGGAATATACCGTTCAATAGGGGGGGGGGCGCCTCAACAGCCTGATTATATCTGGGTTTCAGCGACTTGTTTTGCCAAAATCTCCGACCCTTGATGAGCGCAAGATTACGGAGGTAAACATGCAAAAAACAAATTTTAAAAAACATGCGTCATTGCGAGGAGTGAACGCAGTGAGTGACGCGGCAACCCAGCTGACCGAGTTAAAACGAGGTCAGTCAGCCAGCATAACGACATTGACCTGTAAACGCTACGCATTCACGATGGCAGAGATACTTCTCTCTTTAACAATTATCGGCGTTGTCGCCGCAATCACTTTGCCGAGCTTAATGGCGAACATTAACGAACGGCCTTGGAACACCCAACGAAAAGCTTTGTACGCGCGCATGAGCCAAGCCATCGCGATGATGCCACAGGTTGCAGGCTATGGAACTTTAACAGAAACAACAGATGAAGACGGTTCAACAACTGTTACTGATACAGCGACAGAAAGTTTTCTAACTGAGGGCTTGAGCAAAGTTCTAAAAATTAACAACATTTGTGATAACGCACATTTGGCAGATTGTGGTATTCAGGCAAGTTACACGGACATGTTAGGCAGCCAAAAGACTTTACCAACTACATTGTATGGCCTGAATGCATGGTTCAGAAACGTAGCATATTCAGGCAGTTCATATTCAACAATGGATACTAAAGCCGCGGCGTTTGAAACTCAGAATGGTGAAAGCATCGTTGCATACTACAATCACTCTTGCAAATACGAATATTTAAATGGATCAAGCCTTACTCCATATGGAAATGTTTTTGGTTTCCCTCAATCTACGATGTGCGTAAACTTCCTATATGACTTGAATGGTAATAAGGGACCTAATACCATTGGTAAGGATATGGGCTTCATCACCTCATTCAATTCTAATGACCCAATCGTAGTAGCTCCAATGCCATCCTCTTCATCCAACGCGGGAACATCCGCATGGGCCGGTGCAGCTTCATTATGCACAACACAAAACCCTGAAAGTAGAATTCCGAACATTGACGAACTTTCAGCGATGTTGATTAACAAAGATTTAATCAACTTAACCGCTGTCGCTCGCTTCTGGTCTGGCTCGGGTTTCAGCGTAGACAAAGCATTGGAAGTGCACACGGGCACCGGCTATCGTGCTTCGGGTGACAAGCCAAATGTAGGCTACGTCCGCTGTGTCCTCCGCTAGGGCCGGTCGCGTAGAGATTCGAAAAAATTACCCAATTGGCGAATTGTATGAAAAGAATTTTTTGTTTTAAATATAAGCATAATAAATCTTTTTCATACTTCCAGCTATTCTTAATTGCCCGAGAAAATCTCCGGCAATTTTTTTGTTGAGATTTTCGAGTGGCGTACCAGACAGCGAGCCGATTTTGCCGGTGTTGACACACCGCGTGTGGCAAGCAGGGCAAAACCGGCGAAGAACTGCTTTGGGGCTCATTCGAGCCCTTTTTTTATTTCTCAAGATACAGAAATGCCCGCCAATAACAAATGTTATTAGCGGGCATTTGGGACCAGAGGGATTCGAACCCACGACGAAGGGATTATGAGTCCCCTGCTCTACCGCTGAGCTATAGTCCCTTAGCGGTTTTCTCTACATTTCAAATATACCACCAAAATCTTTAAAAATCAAGTATAATTTCTTAGCTTTTTAAGCTTTAATATTTTTATTGTCCGAACAAAAATTCGCGATAAGGAACGTGAGCACTCTGCCGAGGCAAACAATCCAGTGAATTGTTTGCCGAGAGGG
>JAZUCM010000129.1:0-10291 GCA_045639085.1 Candidatus Gastranaerophilus bacterium | reverse complement strand
TTTGAGGCGCCCCCCCCCCCTATTGAACTCTTTATACTTTCATTTTCATTTAACATATTATCATGATACCGTATTTTTTGAGTTTGTCAAGGGGGGAACGTGTTAAAAGGTTAAAGGGTTAATAGGTTAAAGGGGATTATGGGAAATTAATAATGGTAAAACGCGACGTTTTACCATTTTATTATTCCATAACGAACCATTTAACCATTTAACTTTTTAACCTTTTAACTGTTTAACCCTTTAACTCGTTGAAAACGTTTAACCGTTTAACCTTTTAAGCAACAAAAAACTCCCTTTCGGGAGTTTTTTATTTTACTTATACAACGGAGCTAATTTCGCCGATTGCTGAGGAATAACACCTTCCTCTATTGACTGATAGACTCTATAATCTATCACAGGGAAACAATTGTCAATGCTTTCAATTTCTTTCAATTTTGCATCGTCAATATTTCCGGCGTCAATCATATCCGCAATGGTTTCAAAACGCTCGACGTGCTCTCTGAATCTATCTGTTGCATAGTCCTTTGCCTGCCAAGTAGTAATCAAGAACGGCCAATCTGAGCTTTGCAACAACAAGTTTTCTCTTGCCAACTGATTAAGCGCTCTGTGCAACAATTTGTCTTGCGGAATTTCTGAATATTTATCCACAATTGCTGACATTCTTTTTTCGCAAGAGTGAATAATAGGCCACATCCACTCAGTCAAGTGGTTAAGCCATACATAGAAGTGTCCGCCTTGGCCCCAAGAGCTTTCAGGAATTTGAATTGCTTCTTTCGGAGGATATGCCTTTAAGTATTCACCCGCAGTCATGCGTTGAACTTCCGGCACGTAATTGTGGAATTTTTTAATAACTTGTTTGATAAACTCAACACCTTCAAACCACCAGTGTCCGAACAATTCAGTGTCAAACGATACCATAATCAAACCTTCTTTGCCGGTCGCTTTTTTGTAATCATTCAACTGATGATACAACATTGTAGTGTAGTGATCAGAGTTTTCGCTGATTTTATTAAGCGCCAAAACCGGGTCATACAACATTTTGTCGCCCAAATCAGTTTTGGATGAAGTTATTCTCCAGTAGTGCATACCTGACTTATCGTCTTTCTTGTGGAATTCACGGAAACAGCCATCGCCAGGGTAGCCGTCAGCAGCAGACCAAACTTGATATCCTGCTCTGTCGTTTCTGCCCATAACCGCAACTTGTGCATCTGGCAACCAATATGCAGAATATGTGTCATAACCGGTTGCAGGGCGCTCAGGTAGCGGAATATATTCGATGTTTCCGTAAATACCGATTACACGACGATTTCCGATTGAATTTCCGCCTTCAATAACGTGAGATTCAGTGAAGAAGTATTCAATGTCATTATTTTGAAGCGTTACTTCAATCGCCGGACGCCATTTCTTTTCGCCATCCTTGCCGGTAAATTCGTAACCTTGACGGTAGGCACATTCAGGAAGCCAACAACCTTTAGCACGCTTACCAAAAAGTCTTTCGGTTGTATCTGAACCAACTTTGAACTGCGCGTTCAAGTTGCTGTCCGTCGCCAACAACGGAGAAAATCCGTGTGTTGCGCCGGATGTTGTGATTTCAATACAGCCTAAATCTTGATACTTCTTAAATTGTGCTATCAAGTCCATACCGTATTTGTTAACAAATGAATCTTTGATATGATTAAACCAATCAAAATAATATTTTGCCAAATATTTTAAATGCTGAGAGTGCGGAACCTTTTCGTCCGGGTAACGGTCTAAATCTTTTGACACCTGAGCAATTCTTGAATCCAAATATTTAACAAAACCTTCTTTAAGATGTTGGTCGTTAAGCTGTTCCGCCAAAATCGGAGTAATCCCGACGGTCAACTTAGCCTTAATACCTTCATCGTATAATTCGGATATTGCATTAAGCAAAGGCACGTAGGTTTCTGCCATACATTCATAAAGGTTTTCTTCACCGAACGGCCACATCCCCGCTTTTCTGTAATACGGAAGATGACTGTGCAACATAAACACGAATTGTCCAACTGTCATTTTTTAGCCTCCATTTCTTATTTTACGCCATGTATATTAACACATAATTATATATAATTTAATATAACACAAATGGGTAAAAAAAATAATCCTTCAGGATTAATTCGGGCGCATATTTGTTACAAAACTTTACAATGTTGCCTTAGGTGCGAACCACTCCAAACCCTTTACACGCAAAAGTTTCCATTGGTTTTAGATATAAAATTGGTATCGGCTCGGACAACGAATAAAATATTTGAAAACACACATTGGCGTAACATTTCTTCATAGAGAAATTACCACAAAACTTTTATGCTAATATATTATTATATGAAGTGGCAGAGTTTTACAAACAAACAAAAAATTTATATAATCGCTTCCGCAGCAATAGTTTTGATACTTTTGTGGTCGTTCTTTTCAGCAAAACTTTTGACTTCCGGGCTTAACCGAAAAGACATAGAGCAAGGTGGCGACAGCCAGCAAGCCGTCGTTGAAGGAATAATTCTTACCGAAACAAAAGACGAAGAAAAATACTGGGAAATCTACGGCGACACGGGAGTTTACGACAGCAGACAAGAAGTTGCCACTCTCAACGGAGTATTGGCAAATTTTTACAAGGACAACAAAGTTTCAATGAGCATAAAATCCTCTAAAGGAACTTACGACTCCAAAGATAAGAAAATCACACTTTACGAGGACACCTACCTTGTAATAAAAGAAGGACTTACGTTGAGCGCAGACAAGCTGGTTTGGACAGGAAACGACAAGCCGATTTTCGCATACGGACATGTTATCATCACAAAAGACGACCAATTTATGGCCAACGCGGATGAAATAGAAATCAGCGCAGACTACGAAAATATTAAAATAAAAGGAAATACTGTTTCCAAAATATACAACAGGAGCAAAAATGAAAAATAAGAAATATATTTTGCCGGCGATATTTATGAGCATGCTTTTCGGGCTTGGAACTTTAGTGAGTTTCGGGGCTGATTTGGTTATCGAATCAAAGAACCAATCCTACTCAGAAGAAGAAAGTAAAATCAAATTTGACGGCGATGTTAATGTTACAATAGACGACTTACACATTGTAGGCGAAACCGCAGACGTAACGGTCATAAACAACGAAAAGCTTGATACCGCAACGTTTTACGACAAGCCTTATGCTTTTGAAAACAAGGCGAACAAAAAACGCGAAGTCAAGGCTAATATCCTGAAAGTTTCACTCATCAAAAAGACCGTGAGAGCCGAAGGCGATACCCAAACAATCATTTTTGACGGAAAAACTCCTGTTGCGGTAGTAAACGCAGATATGCAAGAATACAACACCAAAACGGGTGTTATGATTGCGCAAGGCAATGTCACAATGACATACAAAGATATTCAAGCTTTTTCCGATAACGCAGAATTCAAAACGGACAAAAACGGTGAGCTAAAAGACATCAAACTTGACGGCAATGCGATTGTTAAAAGCGAAGAACACGAAGTTCATGCAGACAGAATAACATACAGCGCCCTGACACATTATTTTATTGCCTCAGGTCGCACTAATACAAAAGCCGTAAACAAAGACGGCGCAATACTTAACCTGTATTCCGACAGACAAGAATTTCATCAGTTGACAAACTTCTACAACGCTACGGGCAACGTAAAAATCTACTACGAAGACTACTTTGCACAGGGTCCAAAAGTTGTAGTTTACCCGGACAAAGTCACAAAAAAACCGGGAGAAATTTATTTTGTCGGACGTTCAAGCATATCGCAAGGGGTACGAACTATTTTTGCAGATAAAATTATGATGACAACAACCCCTAAAAACTTCAAAGCAGAAGGCAACACCCGAACAGTTATCAAAAATGTAACCGAACACGGGGATTCTGACATGGGATTAGGACTATAAAAAGGATTACAATAAAATGGAAAAGAAAATCGAAGAGGCATTAAAAAATTATAACGAGAAAGAATACCAAAAAGCTCTTGATATTTTTTCATCAATACTCGAAACCGGCGACGATAACGCGGAGATTTACAACAACATCGCGACTTGTTATTTGCAACTCGGGGATTTGGATAAGGCCGAAAAAAATTATTTAAAAGCACAATCCTTAAACCCAAAACTTCCACAAATTTACATAAATTTAGCAGATATTTACTACAAACGCAACGACATGGACAGCGGAATTCAGCTTATATCTCAAGGAATTTACGAAATTCCTGACAATATGGTTCTGCGTCACTATTTAGCAAGATTTTATATGGAAGACGCAAGACTGGATTTGGCAATCGACGAATTATACAAAATCTTAGACGAACAGCCGGACAATTTCGACGCGTACTACGATTTGGCAAAAGTAAACTTTGAACTTGGCAATTACGATATCGCTATCGAAAACTTTGAAAACGTTCTGAATTACAAAGAAAATGAATGGGTTCATTTCTACCTTGCTGAAGCTTATGAGGCGAACAACGAAGTAGACAAGGCGATTTCGAATTATCTAAAAGCAATCGCAATGAAGTCCGATTTTATTCCGCCTTACAAAAAGGTCGCGATTTTATTCTTGGCGCGCGGTGATTACGAAGACGCGATTGAATATTTTGAAGATTACCTCACAATGGAAATCGCGGACGAAGAAAAAGAAAAAATCACAACGCTGGTAGAAAGAATTAAAAAAACGCATGTTGAAAAATAAATACTGGATAGCATTTTCATCAATAGAAAGCATTGACAGTGCATTTATTTTGCGACTGTACAATTATTTTGGCGATATTGAAGCTGCTTTTAACGCGCCGGAACACGAGTTTCAAAACATCGACGGGCTTAGCATAAAAAAGACCGAAAACTTTCTCGCTGCACGCAAAAACTTAGATATAGAAAAAGTTTTCAGCGAGGTTGAAAAACGCGCAATCAAGTTTTTAACCTACGAGCACGAAGATTATCCGTTTATGTTAAAACAAATTTTCAACCCGCCGGCCGTTCTATACTACAAAGGGGATTTAGCCCGAATAAACTTTAACAAAACCCTTGCTGTTGTTGGCTCAAGACGCGCCTCAACTTATGCCAAAGATGCACTCAAACTCGTTTTAAAAGATTTAAAAAACACGGATATCACACTTGTTTCAGGGCTTGCGTCCGGAATTGACACAACCGCACACCACATCGCAGTCGATAACGGACTTTCAACAATAGGCGTAATCGCGAGCGGATTTGATTATACCTATCCAGCATCAAACAAAAGTCTTTACGAATCAATCGAAAGTGAACACGGTGTAATTTTTACTGAATACTACCCGACTTTTGAGCCGTTAAAATACCGTTTTCCTCAACGTAACAGAATAGTTTCCGGCCTTTCATACGGAACACTCGTGGCTGAAGCTTCACTCAAAAGCGGCGCACTTATAACCGCAAACCTTACCCTTGAACAAGGCCGAGATCTGATGTGCATTCCGGGGCTTATCACAAACCCAAACACCGGCGGGATTTACCGATTGTTGAAAAACGGGGCAACTTTAGTCACTGAAAGCAACGATATTTTAACAACTTTAGGCTGGGAAATTGAAAAACAAACACAACTGAATTTAACGTCAACTCTTGACACAACGGATGACGAAAACAAAATCCTTGCAACAATAGAAATTGAAGAAAAAAACTTTGACGAAATCCAACAACAAACAAAAATGGATATTGATACCCTTTTAATGAACTTGACTTTATTAGAACTTAAAGGGATAATAAGAAAAGTCGACGGCGACAGATACAAAAAAGAGGTTTAGGAATAGTACAAATGGCAACTAAGACAGAAAAAACTACAGAAAACAAAACTACAAGCAAAAAAGAAAAAGCTCTTTTGATAGTCGAGTCTCCCGCAAAATCTAAAACTATCAAGAAGATTTTAGGTGACAGCTACCAAATCGAAGCAAGTTACGGCCATGTTCGCAACTTGCCGACAAATACGCTTGGTTTTGACGTGAATAATAACTTCAAACCGACTTTTGAAATCATTCCTGAGAAAAAAGCCGTCGTAAAACGCCTAAACGACTTGGCAAAAAAAGCCGACAAAATTTACCTGGCTTCCGACCCTGACCGCGAAGGGGAAGCTATCGCTTGGCACGTTCGCCAACTTTTGGATGTGCCGGAAAACAGAATTTTCAGAATTGAATTTAACGAAATTACCCCTAAAGCCGTCAAACACGCGGTTGAAAATTTCCGCTCGATTGACATGGATATGGTTCAAGCCCAACAAACACGCCAAATTCTGGATAAACTCGTGGGTTACAAACTCAGCCCTATTCTATGGCAAAAACTAGGCAACAGACATCTTTCTGCCGGACGTGTTCAATCCGTAGCGCTGCGTATGATTTGCGAACGCGAAGAAGAAATTGAAGCTTTTGTTCCTGTAGAATACTGGTCAATCGCTGCAGATTTAGCCAAAGAATCAGGTGAACTCTTCAGCGCTGAACTTACAAAATACAAAGACAAAAAAGTTGAGATTAAAAACAAGGAAGAAGCCGACAAAATTCTTGAATATTTAACGGCATATCAAGGTTACGAGGTTTCTAAAGTTACAAACAAAGAGACAAAACGTAAGCCTACAGCACCATTTATCACGTCAACTCTTCAACGCGAAGCAAGTTCAAAACTCGGTTACGGCGTCCAAAAAACAATGCAAATCGCCCAAAAGCTTTATGAAGGGATTGAACTCGAAAGCGGAGCGGTCGGTCTTATAACCTATATGAGAACTGATAGTGTTCGAGTTTCTGACGATGCACAGGCCGCAGCCAAAGATTTCATCGTAAACAACTACGGTGAAAAATACTATCCGGCAACCCCTAATACTTATGTCAAAGGCAAACAAAACGTTCAAGACGCCCACGAAGCAATCCGTCCGTCATACCCTGAACGCACGCCGGACAGCATCAAACAATATCTTTCCAACGAACAATATCGCTTGTATAAACTTATTTGGAACAAATTTATGTCATCCCAAATGGAATGCGCGGTTGTCGCAAATAAAGCGGTTGAAATTTCAGCAGGCGACTACACACTCAGAACAAGCACCAGCAAGATAATGTTCGACGGTTTCCTAAAACTTTACAACGACGCGGAAGAAGACGACGGCGATTCTAAAAACAAAATGCCTGACTTGAACAAAGGTGATAAGTTAACACTAAAAAAACTTAATCCGAAACAGCATTTCACCCAACCGCCGGCACGATACTCCGAGGCAACTTTGGTTAAAGCACTCGAAGAACACGGCATCGGACGTCCATCAACTTACGCCTCAATTATTACCAAAATCCAAGATCGCGGCTACGTTGAAAAACTTGAAAAAGCTTTAGCCCCAACACTTTTGGGTCGAACCGTTTGCAAACAACTTGTCCAACAATTCACCGAAGTTATGGACTACAAATTCACCGCCGGCATGGAAACGAAACTAGATAAAATCGCGGAGAAAAAAGCCGTCTGGAACAAAGTTTTACAAGAATTTTACGACGGTTTCATGCCTGTAGTCGCTGAAGCCCAAAAAGATTCCGGCAGAATAACAATAGAAACCAAAGTCAACTGCCCAAACTGCGGGCGCCCAATGGCCCTTCGAACAAGTCGCTACGGACAACAATTCCTGGGCTGCACAGGCTATCCTGAATGCAAAACAATTCTTTCACTCAACGCAATCAGCGAACTTGAAGCATCCGGCGGAGTTCAACCAACAAACGAACCCGCAACACTTGAAGAAAAATGTGAAAAATGCGGTGGCGGATTAGTCCTAAAAACAGGCCCATACGGCAAATACACCGAATGCGTCGACTGTAAAGACCGCAAACCTTTCCGCAAATCAACAGGCGTAAAATGCCCGAAATGCGGCGAAGGTACAATCATCGAAAAGAAATCCAAACGCGGACTTATTTTCTACGGCTGCAACAAATACCCGGACTGCGATTTCACCCTCTGGAACGAACCAAACGGCGATGTTTGCCCGGATTGTGGAGCACTTATCGTTAAAAAACCATCAAAAAAAGGAACAATCATAGCTTGTTCAAACCGTGAATGCCACCACAAACAAGAATTAATTCCTAATGAGCCGCAGGAAAACGAAGGAGGCTGTGAAAATGCATAAATTTGCGATTTTAGGCTATCCCATCGGCCACACGATTTCACCACAAATCCATAAAGCGGGATTTCAAAGTCTCGATATTGACGCCGATTACGAAATTCTCGAGACCGCCCCGGAAAATTTGATAGACCGAATTCGCGACCTCAAAGTAAACAACTATTCAGGCGTCAACGTAACGATTCCGCTAAAAGTCAAAATCGCAATGTTTGTTGACGAAGTGGACAAAAATGCCGATCTGGCCGGCGCAATAAACACAATAAAAATTCTACCTGACAAAACTCTTGTCGGCTACAACACGGACATAACCGGCTTTAAATCTGCACTTCCGACACCCGAATGCATCCAAAACAAAGAAGTCACAATTCTGGGTACCGGCGGCGCGTCAAGAGCGGTAACCGTTGGCTGTATTGATTCCGGCGCAAAAAAAATAAATTTCTACACGCGCAACATTCCCAACGCCTTGGATTTTGTGAAATTTTTCCGCAATCTGGCACCGCAAGTCGAATTCACACTAAACCAAATCGAAACGCTAAAAGATCTTTCAAAAACAGATTTATTTGTAAATACAACCCCAATAGGCATGAAAGGCCACAGTGCAGACTCTTCACCAGTCACAAAAAACGTTTTGGCGACATTGCCTAAAACAGCAATAGTTTACGACATTGTCTATAACCCAATCGAAACAGTATTATTACAAAACGCGACTCAATTAGGATTAAAGACAATCAGCGGCCTGGATATGCTGGTCGCGCAAGCCGTAGCAGCGCAAAAAATCTGGTTCGGTGCAACACCTGATTTTGACAAAATGAAACTCGCAGGCGAACGCGCACTTATGTCGTACAAAATTGATTACCTATAATAAAAAATCGGCCCTTGATTTTATTAAAGGCCGATTTTTTAATTAACGAGATTTTAACGTTTTACACAGCGCCGGCTGGCGCGAGCGAGCTGAGGCACTAAGCGAAAACCACGCTTTTCGCGGTGCCGTTACTCGCGAGTCGAGCAAGACAAGCCGGTTCTATACATTGGACCGACCCGTGCAAGATTTTAACGTTTTACACAGCGTATTGCGACTTTTGTAGATGTTTTACCTGCCTGAAATAAGACACCCGTTGGTCTATTTTGCACCCAATAATTATTAACTTCAGCAGGCGAGTTTGACCAATATTGCGTACTTGTAATACCACCAATAAAATATTGGTTGTAAAAAATCGAATTCAATTCTTCAACGTTCGGCACGCGTGAATCCGGATCTTGAGCCGTACAAGCAGAAACAGCATCTGAATGTGCAATACCATTTGAAGCATTTGTCGCCAAAGGAATAGGAGCAACGACAACCGGGTCAAGACTATAAATCGCTGTTATAACGCCAATATCTTTTCCAAAAGTATTTGGCCCCTTGTTACCATTTAAATCATATATAAAATTCGCACACATTTTAGGTTGCACATAATATGAATAAGTTTCCCCCGACCGACCTATACAAAGAGGGTTATAATATGTAGCAATTGACTCTCCATTTTGCGTTTCAAACGCAGCCGCTAAAGTATCAATATTATTCTGGGGATTTTTATAAGAATAAGAATTATCAGAACCATTAGTTCCGACATAAACACTTGTAAACATTGAATTTAATTCACTTAATTTTGTTGGCCAAGATTTAGCACTTCCCATATTATCAGTATAAGAATTCACAACTCCACAATCCGCCAAGTGCGCCGCGTCGCAGATGTTGTTAATTTTTAGTACTTTTGAAAGGCCTTCGGTCAAAAATGCTTCCGCTGCGGTATCTTTTGTTGTCGTAACTGAGCCGTCGGTGTTTGTGCCTTCATATTCACCATAACCGTTCAATTGTGGCATCATGGCGATAGCTTGCGACATTCGGGCGTAAAGCGCTTTTCGCTGAGTATTCCAAGTTCGTTCGTTAATATTCGCCATTAAAGATGGCAACGTGATTGCGGCAACCACGCCGATGATAGTCAATGACAGCAATATTTCTGCCATGGTAAAGGCCAAGCCGAGCAGAGCCGCGGAGCAAGACTTGTCTTGCGGAGAGACGAGCGCGCGACGCGGAAGACCGCGCTCTTTCGCGCAAGCGCGAGCGGTGGCGTTTAACGCGAGGCGCAGTACCAACGTTGAGCAATTTTGGTGCGTAACGTTTGAATTTTCGT
>JAZUCM010000128.1:0-24176 GCA_045639085.1 Candidatus Gastranaerophilus bacterium | reverse complement strand
AAACGTGCAGTCTTGCCATACTACGGCACGTGTATAGGACCGGCTCAGCCGGAAGTAATAAGTTAAACGTGCAGGCTTGCTAATAATCGGCACGTGTATAGAACCGGCTCAGCCGGAGGTAATGAAGTTTTTTAGTGTCCGCGAGGCAAAGCTTTGCGGACATTTTAAATTGGGGGTATTTATAATGAAAATTGCAATTTATATAAGGGGGTTGAAAAAGAATTTATGGTGTGTTAGAATGAGGGTAGCACATTAACAATTAAATATGGGGATGTTCTGGATTAGACAGGATGTTAGGTTGAAACAGGTTGCGTGTTCGGGTGCTGTTCCCGATTAACAACAAGCGAACAAATAAGTGCAAACAACACTGTAGATGCTAGAGCTGCATTCGGAAGATACGCAGTAGCTGCCTAGGCGGCAGTTTAGCCTCTCGTACTTCCCAACTTGCCGGAGGTGCGGGACAATTATGCAAGTTGCAGTATGTTGATGACGGTAGACATATCAAGCAAACCGTTGGAAGTTAGTCATTCTGAAAAAATGACTTTGGGGTATAGATGGTAGTGATTTTATCCTATATACTTTGAGCGTAATTAAAATCTACACACGTAGAGATTTGTTTAAATCCATTTTGGACGTGGGTTCGACTCCCACCATCTCCAGTTTATGTAACTTTAGTGCATATTCAAAGGCGGAATGTACCGTGAATACTAGGTTCGAGCCCCTTAAAATTGGGTTCGACATTACTAAATCCATTAGTTTTCGTCTTTCCTCTTGTGATTGGCTTAAATAGCGTTCTGGTGCACTTTTGCAAAGGTTCGACAGGTTCTCTAGGTTCTCTATAAAATCTTTGCTCGCATTGTTGATTTTTTCATATTTTACTAAACTTTTATCTAATTCCTGTTGCCATTGTGAGCGCAAAGTCATATATGTGATGTCGTCTACTATTTCATCGCATCTATCAGTATAAAGTTTAGATAATCTTTTTCTTAGTATTTGTATTTTATCGTGTAATTTTGTCATGCTTTTTTCTGCAAACTCATTCTCTGAATGTACGAGTTCTTTGGCTATTTCTATGACTTCTTTTTTAAACTGCGTTGAAAAGTGTAGCTTTTTTAGTATATCTTCATAAAAACTTGTTTCTATTTCGCACTCTTTTATGCTCATGCCCTTGCAGCGGTGACATCTGTAATATATATATTCGCCTGAATTATTTCCACCGTGTTGTAGTTCACCAATTAATGCCCTTCCACAACATCCGCATTTTATAAAGCTTGAATACGCAAATTTGCGTTTTTGTTTTACAGTTTTATATTTATTCTTGATTTTATTTTGTACTTGCCAATATAATTCCGGGGTAATAATTGCCGGATGTTTTGCGTTATAATACTTCTCACCCTTAAAAAAGAATATCCCGGTGTAAAATTCATTATGTAAAATGTTTTCGATTGTTTTGTTCGTGCATTCGCGATTCTTAGGGAAAAAGCCGACAGAATTCATATATTCAGCTAAAGATTTGTATGAATGATTTTCTAATAAGTATTTTTCGAATATTTCTTTCACAAACGGTGCATCAGAAGATAGTACAATTTCTTTTCGACCCGATTGATTGGATTTGTTGATGTATCCGATAGGTAGTGCACTTGGATAATAACCTTGTGAACACTTCTCTTTTAAGCCTTTGCGAATTTCTTCCGATAAATTATCAATGTAATTCTTCGCCATTAGCACGCGGATTCCGTGCATAAATTTGTCCTGGCTTTTGGAATTTTGTGATAAAATATTTCCTTCTTTGGCAAAATGAATTTCTAGTCCGTCAAACTCGTCCAACAAAACATAATCCTTGAGATTACGGTATAATCTATCAGTTTTTTCAACTAATATCGCCCGAACATCTTTGTGCTTTTTTAGATATTTTAACATCTCGTTAAATTTTGTCCGGCCTGCCCTTTTTGCGGTTTCGGCCTCGACAAATTCTTCAACAATTTTTATATTGTTGTTTTTTGAATAATCTTTTAAAAACTTTACTTGGGCAGGTATAGAAAAACCCTCTTTTTCCTGCCTGTCAGATGATACACGTGCGTATAAAACAGCTTTTGTCTGCATTGTTAATCTCGTCTTTTAATTTTGCTTACATGTTTAATCTATAATAATATTTTTTATAAATAAAGTCCTTTTGTAGTTTTATTAAGTAATTATTAATTTATACCATTTGTGGGATTTTATTTTTGTAAATATTTGGTATAAGTTTATTATGGCTAGAGTTTTTCGATTTCGAAAAAATTTATATAATAAATTAGATGATTACCGCTATTTGATTGATTTTTATAATGAATGGAAACATTATAAAAATGAAGAATTGATAATTGATTTAAAAAACACAACTTTTATTGCTGCGAATTTAGTTGCATTTCTTGGGGCAATTTTTGATGAGCTTTGTGATGTAAATTATTTTAACTCGATTACGCTTAGGAATATTGCCCCTAATGTGAAAGAAATATTGCAGAAAAATGATTTTTTAAGTCATTTTGGAGTTGAAAAAATTGATGATACTTTTAAAACAACAGTCGAATATCGTAAGATTAGGGCTTCTAATGAGTCTGAATTTACCCAGTATTTGGCAAGTAACCTTTTTACAGCAAATAGGTTCCCTGATTTGCCTATGTCTCTTCGTAAGGTTTTAGTATCAAGTTTTGTTGAAATATTTATTAATGCAGGGATGCATGGTGATTGTGAACATGTTTATACTTGTGGTCAATATTTTCCAAATGAACACAAATTAGATTTTTCAATTGTTAATTTAGGTACTACAATAAAAGAAAATGTGCAAGACTATTTTGTTAAAAGACCTTCAGAAAAAAGTGTTAAGTATGCAGATGAAGCAATTGACTGGGCTGTCGAGTATGGTCACACCACAAAAAATGGTGTGACAGGAGGTTTGGGTCTTTATAGAACAATTGATTTTATTAAGAAAAATAAAGGAACTTGTTGTATAATATCTGATGATGGGTGTTGGTTTTTAAATTCTTGTGGTAATATAGAAACACAAAGGTTCCCGCAAGGCTTTAATGGTACGTTAGTAAATTTTGAAATTAATATGAATGATACATATAATTATGATATTTGATGAGTGGTGAATTTATGAATAATCAATACAAGATAAATATTTATAGCGAAGTTAATGGAAATGCTGCTGTTTCAGTTAGTGATGGAGATGCTATTTATGCAAAAATTTGCGCAGCAATTATAAATAGCAAAACTGTTGTTTTGGATTTTTTGAATATTGACTTCATAACATCAGCTTTTTTGAATATGGCGGTTGGTCAATTATACAATAATTCTGAATTATCTGAGCAACAAATTAATGATATAAAATTGGAAAATATTTCTAATGCTGATAGAAAATTATATGAGCAAGTAATGGAAAGAGCTCAAAAATATTACAATGATCCTGAATATAGAAAACAAATAATTGAAAGTTTGAAAAGAGAAATCGCTAATGACAACGATAATTGATGTTAAAATTTATCAACCTAAAGCTGATGATGTGTTTATTTTTGATTCTAATATTTGGATTGACTTATTTAATAATCTCCCGACATTGGATGTAATGGATGCGAAACGTGTTGCGAATTATTCTGAATTCTTAAAAAGAGTGTTGAATGCAAATGCAGTTATTTATATAACCGCATTAAATATTCAAGAATTATCAAAACATTTTAGTGCGCAAGAAAGAGTAGCTTATGAGAGTGAGCATGGGAAATTTGAGTTTAGTAAGCAGTTTAGGAATACAGAGGCGTATAAACGTGCGCTAATTACAATACGAGATATTATTCGTAAAATTGTACAAAAGTGTTGTTTACTAAATGATAGCTTTGAAGAATTTGATTATTCAAAATTTTTTAATGCTGATATAGATTTTGTGGATGAGTATTTTGGTTTTTTAGCAAAAGAAAACAATTGCATGCTTGTTTCTCACGATAAAGATTTGAAAAATTGTCCGTTCGATATTACGATTCTGACAGATAATTCAAAGTTGTTGAAATAAGGAGTTAATTCTATGAGAAACAAAATTACAACTGAAGAATTAATCAAAAAAAGGTTTTCAAAAGAACAAGCCTCTGAAATTATAAAAGAAGCTGATATGAAAGTCCAAGAAATTAAATGGGGTGGGGCCCGATCTAATGCCGGCAGAAAAACTAAACCGCAAGGCCAAGTTTTGCAGTTTACCAAAAGGTTAACACAAAAAGAGGCTGCATTTATTGATTTTGCACGTTCGCATAATATCAATTATGACGACTTGATGCAAGGTTAGTTCGTTATTCTGAGAGCTAGTTCAAAGTTGATGAAATAAGCTTATTCAATAACATTTTGTATCGTCTGGGTATCTATTATTAGGTTTTCGGGTTTGACTGTGAATGTTCGAACTCCTTTTTTGTATGCAACGTTTCTCAGGCGTCTTAGGTACCTTAAATCTTTTATTGGGCGTTCCATTATCAACACGCACGTCGGAGTACGTTTTGTTTTTATTCCGTAATGAAGTGATTGGCCAATACATTCAGCCCATTTTGGAGCAAAATCAAACTCAACGGCTAGTTCTTTGGTTAAGCAATCAACAAACGTTCCGTCGGGAAGTCGGTATTCCAACATGCCCCCTTTTTTGCCACACCAATACTTTTGATACTCTTTTTCTTTATATAGGTGTTTGGCGGTGGCAATATTAGGAAGTAGTGCAAATATTAAAATTGAAACCACTATTTTCCGCATTTTTTGCAGGCTCTGGCTCCTTTTTTTATTGCATCTTGTTTCTCAATCTTTATGCACGATTTGCAACGAGTCGCGCTTGCGCAATTCGTACTATGGTAAATACCAGAATTCGGATTGTAAATTACCTTCTCGGCAAAAGCCGGTTGCATAAAACTGCTAATCAATGCAATCAGGAGTATTAATAATGTGTTTTTCATCTTTTTGTTTTTCCTTTTTTGTTATTTTGTCTATTAATTTCCATGTCCAAGGGCAAGTAAAGATTGCTAATGGAATAGTTGCAACGAATAATGCTAAAATAATTGTAATAACCCAAAAAATGCCTTCAAAACATCCTTGTTTTTCTTTTTCTCTTTTTTCAATTTTAAAATTGCGAAACATTTTTAATGTATAATGTGGGTCTTGATTCCTAAATTCTAAAAATTCGGACATGTAGTTTTGTATTGCATCGCAAGTCTCCGATGTTACGTGAAAGTACTCTTGCATGTAATCCTGTGCCATAAAATATTCGAATGACATAGGTTGGATTGTGGCTTTTTTGTTGAACGTATGAAATCGTTTTGATTTCAATACGTAATGTTCTATCCATTCGTTCTCGAAGCGTTTTTTTTGAATGGTAATATAATTCCATTGGCAATTGGCGTAAAACCACTCTAAATGTTTTTCATAAATGCAAAGTTTTATGGGCGTTTCAGCCTGCATTTTGAAATATTCTTTAATGATTTCTTGTTCTTCAATATTAGGTTCCATATTTCATACCTTTAAGTTAGTTTTCCTTTTGTATGACGTCAAAAATGGCAGTGCTAATAACACCTATTAATAGTCCATGAAGCCCCACCCCGAAAATTGCAGTTAAACTTGCAATAAGTTTGCCCAATGTTGTTATGGGATAAGCATCGCCATAACCTACTGTCGTGAATGTTATGACAGACCACCAAAAGCTTTTTGGTATGCTTGAGAATTGTTCAATGCCCGTTCCATGTTCAGCAAGATAGATAAATATTGATGATAAGATCAATGCTATCATAAATATAAATCCTGTAATAATTAGTTCGTGTTTACGTTTTGAAAAAGATTTTTGAATATTTGAAATTGCGTTTGAATATCTTGTGATTTTGATAATTCGGAAAATTCTGAATAATCGTAAGGCTCTCAAGAATATGGTGTTTAAGTTCATAAAAGAAAGATAAAATGGTAAAATTGAAAAAAGGTCTATTAGCATGTAAGAGTTGAATATTTCTTTGAATTTCTTAATTGTGATTAAGCGAAAAATATACTCAATTGTAAAAATGATAACGGAAACTGTTTCAATAATGTTAAATAATTGGTTGTATTTTTCGTTTATTTTAACGTCTGTCTGAAAAATGAATATCCCTAAGTTAATCAATATAAGGATAATTATGAATATTTCAAAATGGTGATTGTCTAATATGTTAGCTATTTTACTTTTGATTTTATTCATTTGTGAAACCCTATTTTGCTATTCGACCCCACCAACGGACTTCTCCGATGACTTCAAAATCAAAATCAATATTTTTCGAAAAGTCTATCTCAAAACTTTTGTATTGAGTATTGTCAGAAATGACTATTACTTTATTGGGGGGTATTTTTTGTAAACGCTTTGCGTAAAGTTGACCTTCAATTCTGACACAATAAATTCTACCATCATAGATGTCTTTTTTAGTAATGTCAATTAAAAGACTATCTCCGCCTTCAATAGTTGGTGTCATGCTATTTCCTGATGCGAAAATCATGTCAACGTGTCCATGTGCAACTCCGATGTCATATGCAAGTTTTCTGCTGATTTCATATACACCAGTTTGAGCTTCATTGTAAACTGTTACACCGTGACCCATGCTTGCATAAACTTCGCCTTTGACTGGAACTTTTAAAAAGTCTTCTGCTTCAGTTGACAAAATATTAAAGTGGGTGTTTAATTTGTTAAGTTTTTTTAAGTCCAATTCGTCGTCTTTAATTTTTGAAATGTATTGACGTGAAATTCCTAATATACTTGCTAATTTGCCGTAACTTATAGGAAGGTTAAGTCTTTTTTCTATTTCGTTTTTGTATTCCGATAATTTCATTTTCTTTGTATCCAGTAGACAAAATCTAAATTAATAGTTGACAAAATGTCAACTATGTGATATTAATGAGTTATAAGTTTTTTAATGTTGTTTTAAATTACTTTAAATTAAACATAACACAAAGGCAACTTTTATGTTGTCTATTGTGTCAATTTTGTTTACAAAAATTTAATCAAAAAAGAAAGAGGTTTTTGTGCAAACGTTTTATACAACAGAAGAAACGTCGAACATCTTGCGCATTAATATTCAAACGCTTAGACGTAAATGTCGGCTTGGTGAAATAAAATTTAAGAAGTCTGGACGCAAATATTTGTTTTCGTCTGAAGATATTGCATGTTTTTTGAATATGGAGGGTTGTACCGATGTTGACTAATCAGTTTACATTATTAGGACGGGTTGGATGGATTGACATGAAGTATTCCGAAAAAGGGGTAGGCGTCACATCAATCAACCTCGGAGTTAAGAAAAACAAAGAAAATTGGGATAATTTTTTTATCAAGTTTTTCAACACGCAAAAAAATGAACTCGCTGACAAAGTCATGAACTCCGTTCGGGTTGGTGATTATATTTCTGTCAGCGGTAAGTTATCCGAATCAAAATTTACTCCGGCTAATTCCACCAAAGAAGTTTCTCAGGTGGGATTGGTCGGTTGGAAGTTCGAAAAAGTTATGTATGACGAGTTAAGCGGTGATTTTGTACCGCTGAAATAAAAAAGTGAGGTATCAGTTATGGCAAGAAAATTTAACGTTATTGTTCAATTTGACAAAACGCCTGTGTCAGAGCAGGAAAAAAATTTGAGACTGGCTCAATTTCTGCACCTTTTGTATAAATGGGAGCGGGCCGAAAATGAGCGTAAAGAAACTAAAGTGTATGGATAATTTGTCGAGTAGAGGTAGAAAATGAATACGGCGAGAAGGTTTAAGGATGAGAATATTTCTCCTAATCAAATTTTAAAACAAAAAGCTATCGAAAGAGTTATTTACAATCTTTGTGTTGCTGATGAATTACAATCACCGACACCAAATATTCCAGCTTTTATCAGGGCACAAAATGGCATTACGATCATTAGGTGCATGGGGTTGGTTGATTTTTATTTTAAAAATCGAAATAAAATTTGTCAGTTTTGTAAGAGATACAAAATATAAAATTTTAGAGGTGTGTTATGGCTACAATAACTAAAATTATCAATGGTCATTCCTATGAGTTTGAGGTTACTCGTGAATATGAAATCGCTCAAAAATTGCTTGAATTTAGTACTGAGCGTGTAAAATATTCATTCAAGCGCGTAGGTGTATTTCAAGTGGATTTGTTTGCACAATATTTTAGTGCGTATAACAAAAATAATCCGTTTGCCAAACCTTACGGATGTAACAGGCCTGTGCAAAAATTTGCATCACTTTATTACAATTGGAGCGGGAACGTTGTTACTTATCGGTGTGAAATTCCTGACGGTGAAAAATTGCACGTTTGTCCGGCGCTTGTTCATCTTTTAGCGGACCACGATATTGTTATTGTTAAAGTCGTTCGCTCTAAAAAGTTTTATGATTTTTATCGAATTTCTGCCGGACGTTTGAAATGGCTTTTGCGTGAGTGTGATAGCACAAAACTTTCCGTTGAAATAGAGAAAAAATATTTTAAGCATGTTGCTTATCAAGCTCCTGCAAAATTGAAAAGTGGAGGGCGTAAGTATGGGGCAAATTGATATGCCGGCGTATTGCGAAATTCTGCAAGATGAATTGCAACGTGTAAAGCAAGAAAATGAACGTTTGGTGAAACAAAATCAATCCCTACAACAAGATTGTAAAATGATTGCTATTTGTTATCTAAACGCCTTGAAAGTCGTCGATAAAATGATTGAAAAAGGGTATTATGCGAAAGTTGACTGAGCGCGAAAAACAGGTTCAAAAATTGTTAATAGCGGGTAAAACTTATGCCCAAATAGCGCAAGAGCTTTTTATCTCGAAAACGACGGTAAAAAAATATGTCTGTAGTATTTACAAAAAACTTAATGTTGCAAATCGGGTTGAGTTAATTTTACAAAAGAAAGAGAGTTAATTATGGATGTTTTAGTTAATGTTTTACAAATCGGGGCAATAGTTATTGCAGTGTTTTTGTTGATGTTTTTTGCTTTTGGTTTGTTGGTGATAGATGAGTTATACAAGTATTGTAAAAATGAGGTAGATAAGGATGCGTACGAGGCCAGAAAACGAAAAAAGAATGAGTAAAGATGAATTGTTGCTCGGGATTAATGCGGCAATAGATAAGAGGATCGAAAACTTGAAAGGAATGCTTGTTGAAAATATTCTCTCCGGCGCAGATTTGTTAGGACTGGACAGCAATTTGATTAAAGAACGTATTCGGATTTATCAAAAAATGCGTTTTGATTTATGCGAAATAATTAATGAAATGTATGAGATGAAAGAGGTTGAAAATGTTGAAACGTGAATTACTCGCGAAAATGGATGATGTCAATTGGAATAAAGAGGATTAAAAATGCGTTCAAAAAGAAAATTAATATTTGCAATAGCTCTTTTTATATTTGGAATATCGTCGGGTATTTGGTTACCTGATATGGCCGCGATGATATTTTCGCTGGTGACAGGCGGAATATCGGGGCTATTATTGAGTGATTGTGTGTTTAAAAAATAAGATTAAAGCCCTTATTGTGTACGAGAGTGATTTCGTGACTTTTGCTAAAAAAATCCCAAGAGGCTACTCTCCCTCTTGGGTGGGCTTTTATTGTGAGGTGATTGATGGCAGTGGGTAAAGATTTTATCGAAGTTCAAATAAATTCTACAAAAAAAGATTTGAAAATTGCTTATTCGGATTTCGTCAAGTCGGTTGCGCGATATCATTTCCATCGTGGCGAACTTGCAGCGTATGAGAAAATAATGCAATTTTATCAGCCGATTGATAAAAATATTGTATCAAATAATTAGAGGTGTTTTATGAAAAAAATCTATTCGGATTCAGAGATTTGGAACAAGGAATGGTATCTTAAATATTCTTTAAAATTACGAATGTTATTAAAGTATATTTTTGACAACGCTCATACTTCCGGCGTGTTTGAACCAAATTACATCATGCTTTCGTTTTACATGCAAGAAACGGTTACGAAAGATGATATTTTGGATCTGCAACGGATTTATCAAGAATATGAATGTAAGAAAAATCCTGATGCAAGTCTTATCGAAGAGTTGCCCGATGGAAAATTTTGGGTTGTTGGGATGGCTTATTTTCAATGTGGAGTTTTGTCGCAAAATACTCCGGCGCATAAAAAAACTATCGAAATTTTATTGAATTATGGTTTGCTTGAGCGTGTTGTAAGTCAATATAAAGAACAAGACAAAAAGAAAGTCGGGCTTTTACAAGGGTTACTCAAAAAAACGGCTACGCCCGAAACGCCCATAGCGCAAGACGTTGAGGTGATTGAGGGTGAAGCTGAAAATGATGTTTCAAAGGGTAGCCCTAACCTAGGCTTAGGGTACGGCTACCCTAGCGCTACCCTAGGCCTACCCATGGCTTACCCTAGCGCTAACCTAGCGCTACCCATAGCCTACCCTAGCGCTACCCTCAGGGATAGGGATAAGGATAGGGATAAGGATAAGGATAGGGATAGGGATAGGGACTATCTCTCTCATGATTCCAAAGAGAAGGATTGTGAAGAAAGAGAGAGAGAAAAACAAGCAAAAGAGAGAGAGAAAGAACCGTCGCAAAGTGTCTTGGGAGCCTCGTGTTTTGAAAATGCAATCGAGCCCGGTAGGGAAATTGTGCCCGTATCAAAACCCGATAATGTTGTCCCTATTTCGTCGGCGCGGCATAAGTTGTCGCCCGAAAGCCCCGAAGTCGTCGCGTTTTGTGCCGATTATGGCGATGTAAAAGAAGGGCGGCGTGTAAAGTTGTCCGCAAAAGAACGGCAAGATATCGCACGAGTTCTTGAGCTTGAAGGCGGAATTTACGATGCTGAATATTGGCGTAGTGTGTTTTGGAATGCCAAAGGCGGTTGGCAGTTTGACAAAGGAAGAGGGAATGTTGAGCGTTCAAAGTGTTCGCTCAAAACAATCCTTGAAAAGCATGGCGAAATTTACCGTAAGGAACTTCCGCTAAAATACTTGCCGCGACCTAAGCCGGCAACCGTTTGCACTACTGTCACCCAACAACCAGATGGGCATGCCCATGAGCATGCTCAAGGGGCGTTTGCTCCGATACCCGAGCATGTCGTCAAAAAAGTTTCTGAAATTTCAAAACGCATTCGAAGCGGTGGCTGACAAGGCTTTGCACCGAAAAAAATATGGGCCTAAAGGCCCAGTTGACAAACGCTCAAAAATCGTTTAAAGTGAACATGTTGGCGATGAAAAGTTGTCACACTTTTTGAAAAATTATCGAACCTCGGATGCTTTGCATCGGGCGCGCCGGACTTCGGACTCTCGAAAAAATCAAAAAGTTTTATAAGGCGGATCTATGCCCTTTTGACCAGGGGTAAGTTCTTATTTGTGTTCGTTGTGAGGTTGTTATGGCGTTTATTGATTGCTGCGGAAAAAAACATAAAGCGTTGGTTTTTGAGCTGAAAACAAAAGAGTTTGACTGTGTTTCCAAAACATTGAAAAGCGCTTATTGCCCGATTTGTGGGAAAACAATTGTGCTTATTGAGAAAAAAGTCTTTGACAAAGGTGTTGAAAAGTTGAAATGCGTTAGACGTCAAGGTAAAGAGGCGGATTTGCTTTTTGATAAGGTTGAAAAAGATATTCTGTGTCAAGTGCCGGAACGTGTCAATGTTTTCTGTCAAAAAGGATTTTTCCTAAGGTACAACGAGTACGGTAAAATTAAGAAATGTTTTACGAATTTGTCTTCGTTAAGGTTGGGGTTGTTGGATTTTAATATTCCGTCGATCCGCAAACAATTTGGGTGAGGCGTGGCCAGAGATTTTGCAAAAAAGTTTTACAACTCAAAAGCGTGGAAAAATGTTCGCGAGGCATATATTGCAATGCGGTTTGGGGTTTGTGAAAGATGTGGGCAACCAAATTGTAAACAGGTTCACCACAAAAAGTATTTGACGCCTGAAAATATTGACAATCCAGATGTCGCGTTAAACTTTTCAAATTTAGAATTGCTGTGCGATACTTGCCATCAACTTGAACACAACGAAAAGTATTCACCGATACGGATGGGGTTAATGTTTGATACAAACGGATGTATTGTAAAGCGTTAGAGCCGCGCATAATCCCCCCACCCAAAATAAAAAATTCATTCCCCCAAAAGACCGCGCCCCACCAATTGGAGAGTGGATGTGAGGTTGTATAGGGGGTGTGGTTGTTTAGAAAGTTGCTGTGGTTCTTTCGAGGTGTTTGTGGAGTGATGTTAGTGGGCCTTGCGTGGCGTTTTGAGCCTTGTTGGAGCCAGGGTTGTAAAAATTTTAACCTCGGAGGGTGATTTAAAATGTCGGGAATAAAGCCATTTTATAGTGCGGACGAGAAACGTGAGATGTATGAGGCGAGCTTATTTCAGTTGCGAGAGATTTTCAAGGCGTTGGAGCCGAACAAATTTGCGATAATGCAGAATTTAATAGATAGCGTTGCTTTTATGAACGCGGAGTTAAAGGAATTGGAGCAGGTTATTCGTCGTGACGGGACTGTTGAGGAGTATCGCAACGGAGCTTGCCAACGCGGGTATAAGAAGAGTTCAAGCGTTGAAGTTTATAATACGATGTTGAAGAATTATACGACGTGCGTAAAACAACTTATTGATGTGATGAAATCGGACAATAAGGAAGTAAATGAGGATGCATTTGAAGATTTTTGCGCAATTCGTACGCATTAACGTAAAAAGTAAAGAAGATGATAGGGGGGTGATACAGGAGCGATAATTATGAAAACTAATCCGATATTTGAGTATCAGCAAAAAATTGAGAGTGGCGAGATTGTAGCTTGTCAAAAGGTTAAGACGGTATATAAAGCGTTAGTAAACGAACTTAAAAGTGGTGAAAAATGGTGTTATGATGAGAGACGAGCAGAACATGCGATATACTTTATTGAACATTTTTGTTGTCATTCAAAAGGTGAGTGGAAAGGTAAGCCGGTAAAATTGGAGTTGTGGCAAAGAGCGTTGACAGCGGCGATGTTCGGGGTTGTCGATGCCCGAACAGGCTTGCGTCGATTCAAGGAAGTTTTATTGATTATTGCCAAAAAGAATGGTAAATCACTTCTCGCATCAGCGATTTCGTTGTATCTGTTGACGGCAGATGGCGAAGGTGGTGCGGAGATTTATTCTGCTGCGACAAAGCGTGAACAGGCCAGAATTGTTTGGCAAGAGGCACGCAATATGGTAAAACAAAGCCCAGCGTTAAAAAAGCGTGTTAAATGCTTGGTTAATAGTATGCGCTACGATAAAATGTTTTCGACATATCGGATGTTGTCGAGCGATAGCGCCAGTGAAGATGGCTTGAATATTTACGGAGCGGTTTGTGATGAGATACACGCTTGGAAAACGAAGGAATTGTATGATATTATCGCAAACGGTATATCTGCAAGGCGTGAACCGTTGGTGTTGACGACAACGACGGCGGGGTTTGAGCGTGAGGGGCTTTATGATTTAAAGTATTCGTTGGCGGAAAACATTTTGAACGGATACTCAAGCGGTGATTACCGTGATGATAGCGTGTTGCCGGTTATTTATGAACTGGATTCACGTTCTGAGTGGGATAATCCTGAATGTTGGATAAAGGCTAATCCTAATTTGGGTGTTAGTAAATCTCGTGAACACATTGAGAAGTTGGTGCATCGGGCAAAGAATGAACCTTTAGAGTTGAAAAACTTAATGACAAAGGATTTTAATATTCGTGAAACTTCGACAGAGGTGTGGTTAAGTTTTGAGGAGTTGGATAATGATGCCACGTTTGACATAACTGAGATTAAGCCTGATTATGCGTTTGGCGGGACTGACTTGTCAAAGACGACGGACTTAACGTCGGCGTGTTTGTTGTTTATGTTGCCCGGACGTAATGAAATATTTGTTGAAAGCATGTATTGGTTGCCATCGGAGTTGTTGGAAAAACGAACAAGAGAGGACCAAATACCTTATGAAACGTGGTACGAACAAGGGCTTTTGCGCCTAAGTTCGGGCAATAAAGTTGATTATGATGATGTTATTGCCTGGTATGAAGAGATGCAGAACGATTATGGCATTTATTTGTACCAACATAGATATGATTCGTGGAGTTCAACTGCGTTTATAAAGGGAATGAATAATAGCTTTGGGGATATCTCGGTCCCGGTTATTCAGGGTAAGAAAACGTTGTCAAACCCGATGTCACAGTTGGGAAATGATTTAAGGAGCAAACGAATAAATTACAATAACAATTCGATAACGCGTTGGTGCTTAACGAACGTGCGAGCGGATGTGGATAAGAACGGGAATATTCAGCCGGCCAAAACGAGCAATCAACGTCGCAGGATAGACGGATTTGCGGCGATGTTGAACGCTTACGTAGGAATGGTTGAAGAGGGCAGCGATTATTTGAGGTTAATAAATAAATAATGAGTAGAATAAGTGATTTTTTTAAGAATATTTTCGGCGGTTACTCGTCTTTAAATCGGGAGTATGGTAGCTTACGTACATTAAATAGCTATACTCCCCGTTTTCTTAATTACAGTGATAGAGCGTACGACAACTTGCTTTACCGCGCATGCGTCGAGCGAATAGCGTCCCAGACGGCAAAATTGACACCAACGGTTAAATATGAGGGCGGCATGAGTGATTATTACAGTAATTTGTCATACTTGCTGACCTATAAACCGAATGAGTACGAGAATAGATACGATTTTTTCTATAAGATTGTCGCTATGCTGATGTGTTGTAGTAACGCATTTGTATATGTGCGGGTAAAGGATAATCGGATTGTCGGGTTGTACCCGATAAATTTTTCTGATATTGAATTGTTGGACGTTGAGGGTGAAATTTATGTGAAGTTCAGGTTTAAGAATAGGGGCTTTACTGTTTATTTGCCGTATTCGGAATTAATACATTTGCGTCGGTACTATAACGAAGAGGATTTGTTTGGCAGTTCTCAGGTTGATACATTAAGACCGGTGTTTGAGGTTTTAAAAACGATTGATTCGGGAATGATTAATGCTGTTGAGGCGACCAGCCAGTTGCGTGGGGTTATAAAATATGCCGGCAACATGAAAAAAGCTGATTTGGATAAATATAAGGATGAGTTTGTTGAATCTTACATGGGGATAAACGGCAACGGCATCGCGATTATGGATAGTAAGTGCGAATTTATTCCGACAAAGGTTGAACCAAAGACAATAAGCAGTGGCCAACATCAACAGATTTTGAATTATATTTCGATGCACTTCGGAGTATCTGAGGCGATATTGAAGGGGTGTGCAAGTGAAGAAGATTATAATTCGTTTTACGAGTTATGCGTTGAACCGTTACTGGTTCAGTTGAGCTTGGAATTTACTAACAAGGTCTTTACCGAACAAGAGGTTAAGAACGGTTCGGAGATATTATTGACGGCAAATAGATTGTTGTTTGCAAACACGGCAACAAAAACGACTTTAGTAAAAGAGATGACACCGTTAGGTATGTTTAGTATAAACGAGGCTCGTGAGATATTCGGGTATAATCCGATAGAGAACGGGGAAAAACATATAATGAGTTTGAATTATGTGGATTTGGATAAAGCAAATCAATATCAGATAGGAGAGGGTACAGAAAATGAAAAAGAATAAACTACCCAAAGAAATCAGAAATGTGGTGTTGCGTAATTTAGAACGTAACGATGATAATTCTCAAGAAATGATTGTTCGTGGATATGCGTCGGTATTTGATAGTCCGACGGTATTGTATGAGTTTGACGGTATTGAGTATAAAGAAGTAATTGCACGTGGAGCATTTGACGGTGCGGATTTTTCTGACTGTTGCTTGAAATATAACCATAATGACGCAGTTCCGATTTTGGCCAGAACTCGCGGCGGCAGTTTGAATACTGAAGTTGATGAGTTGGGGTTGAAATTTGAAGCAAAATTGTTTAATACGGGTGTTGCAAGAGATGTTTATACATTGGTAAAAGAGGGTTGTTTGGATAAGTGTTCGTTTGCTTTTAGTATTGTCGAATCGGATTATGACAGAGCAACACACACCAGAACTATAACAAAGATTGGAAAAGTTTTTGATGTTTCGATTGTTGATATCCCGGCGTATGACGATACGTCGGTTGAGGCAAGAAGTTATTTCGAACTGGAGAGAGAGAAAGAACTAAGCGCATCGGAGGATGAGCTGGCAATCAGACGGAAACGAATAATGTTAAGAGTTAAATAGGAGAAAAAGAAAATGGATGCAAAAAGACTTATTGAGATTAGAAAAAGAAAATTAGAACTAAGAGATGCTGCAAAAAGCGCAGATGCTGAAAAGTTGGACGAAATTGAAAGAGATTTGGACGAGTTGGAAAAAGAAGAAGGGGAAATTGAAAAACGTTCAAAGATTTGCCAACGTTTGAGTGAAGGCGCGGATTTGGGCAGTGCTATTGAGATGAGGGGTGGAGTTGAAGAACGTTCTTATGGACTTGATTCGAAGGAATATCGTTCTGCGTTCTTCAAAACCCTTGCGGGTGTTGGATTGAGCGACGTTGAGAAACGTGCGATGACAACCGGCTCAACAAGTGCGGGTGTTGCTGTTCCGACAATTACGATGAATAAGATTTATGAAAAAATCGAACAAGATTCAATCGTTTACGGAATGGTAACGGTATCACACTTGAAGGGTAATGTTGTTATTCCGCTTGAAAAAACGACTAAGGATGTTGAAAGATTGGCGGAAGGTGCTGATGCAACGGTTGTCGATGATACATTGGGTGAATTAAGATTGGGTGCTAAAAAGTATATCAAATTAATTCGCTTGACCTGTGAGTTGGCAGAAACGTCAATTGATGCATTGGAAGGTTATTTGGTACAAAAACTTTCTAAAAAATTAATGCGTGCGATTGATTATGATATTGTGAACGGCGATGGTGCAAAAGGTGCAAAAGGTATTTTGAGAACGATTACACCGATTGAGACTGCGACAGCGGGAACAATTGAGTACGATGATTTGTGCGACTTGTTTGCTGCGTTGCCTGCGGGTGCAAAAAAGAACGCAACATTGATGATGTCAACAAATACGCTTTATAAGAACGTGAAAAAGATTAAGGATAATGAAAAACGTCCGATTTTTGATGTTCACGAAAATAAAGTGTTGGGTAGAATTCCTGTTGAGAACGATGATGTGCCGGACGGCGTGATTTTGTTTGGTGATTTTTCGACTTATGAATTCAACTGGTCAAAAGAAGCTGAATTGAGCACTTCTCGTGAGGCAGCGTTTGCATCAGGCGATTCAATGTTCCGCGTACTGGCGCTGGCTGATGGTGGCTTGGCTGATATCGGTGCGATGGTTGCATTGAAAATGAAAGCCGGTGAGGCATAATAAGACAGTGAACATGTGATAACGTGACTAAGTGATTAAGATGCTTTTTGATCACTTGGTCACCGTTTTCTTGGTCACTGGTAGATTGAGGTAACAATGTTAAATTTAGGCGAAATAAAATCATTTTTAAGGGTTTCTCATGATGCGGATGATACTTATCTGGAAAGTCTGTTGGCGTTTTCAATGAGTTTTATTGCTGAACAAACCGGCGTTGAGTATATGGTTGCTGATGAGGTTTATAGGCAAGCGTTGTTGCTTTGTATCGCGCATTTTTATGATAACCGTGCGGCGGTGAGTGAAAAAACACTGGTGCAGGTTCCGTTTTCCCTAGATTGTTTAATCGGCCATATTAAGATGCGGGGTGCGATAGATGGTCAATAGCGGTAAATATCGTCATTATGTAGAGGTTATGGAACGTGTTGAAACCGGCGAGGTTGATAAGTTAGGTGAAAAAAAGACTGAATGGAAGGTTAAAAAAGGTTTTTTTGCTGAGTTTGTTAATCGTACCGGGAATATGATGTATGGGCGTGCGGGTGATAGCAAGTTGGCGAATACGACGCATAAGATAAGTTATCGTTATGATAACTGCCCGTGGTTGGATGAAACTTATTTGTTGCGGATTGCGGGTTGTTGGTATGCGATTGAGTATGTTGACAACTTGGATAATCGATGCGAAACGATGGAAGTATTTATCTCTCGTGACAATTTAAGAGGTAGATGATGGCGCAAGAAAGTGGCTTTATTTTTGATGAGTTGAGCGAGTTTAAAGAATTATTGCACAATCAGATGAAGATTTTTCCCGAAGAGTCAAAGCGTTTTTTGAAAAAGGAAGCCAGAAACCTGATGAAAGTGGCAAAGAGTAAGGCAAAGGAACTGGTTAAAAAGGGTAAAGCCGCCGGGACTGAACAAGATTATCACAAACGCTTTGATACAAGTCGGGTATTTACTTATTCCGATGGCAGTATGGGCTGTAAGGCGTTTAATAACGCACGCCACGCTCATTTGATTGAAAATGGCCATAAGATTGTGGCCAGGGGGAAAAAGGGTTGTAGTGGTAAAGGCGGTAAACAAATCGGTTGGGTTGAAGGCAAACATGTATTTGAAAAGAGTGAAATCGCGTATAAATCAGAGTTCCATAAGGCTTGTGAAGAGTTTTTGTTTGGTGAATATGATTATGGAAAGAAAAAGAAATGATTGAAACAGCAGATATATATCGCTCGATTAGGGCGGTTTTAGAAAAAGAGTTCCCGGATATTTTAATCCAGACAAAAGATATTAAGACGCCGGTTCCGCCGTGTTTTTATGTGCGGTTTGTAACGGGAGTTGAACAGCAGACGGCGACTGAGTTTGTGAGTGAGGATTGCAGCTTCGAGATCGTGTACTTTGCTCAATACGAGGCGTTGTCTGAACTGATTGAGATGAAACGACGTTTGCGTAAGGTTTTTAATAAACCTTTGAAGATAGAGTTAAGCGAAACTGATGTGACGACGGGTGAAGTTTTGGCGTCGGGCGTGCAGTATCAAGAGATAGACAGTGTGACGTTTAGCTTGAATGAAGAGGATTATGTATTGAATTGTACATTGTCTTTGGTTCTGAATCAGGGCTTGAATGCCGGAGCCAATGGTGGAACCGATGTTTTAAATCGTTATGATGAGTACGATAACGAAGAGTATATGGAAGAAATTGAGTTAGAAACGGTAATATAGGAGATTAGATTTATGGCAGAAGAGTTAAAATTGAGTGACATTTTGGGAACGTGTACTATCGCGTTCAAACAGCGGCTTGCCAATTTGCTAAAAATGGGCAATAAGGGTCGTTTGTTGATGATACGTAAGAATTCGGAATTGAGTACGGATTACAGCGTGAGAGAGTTTACATCCGCAGTTTTTGAGTTGGATAACAAAGACTTAGAAACTCAGATTAAACAGGCGTTAAAATATGAGCCGGCAAAAGTTATTTTGTTTGAGTATAAGGACACGTTGGCGAGTGTTGCGGATGAGTTGAAAAAGCTGAATTTTGACTGGATGTTTTCAATTGAGGCAGATGATCAAACAACGGTTGCAAGTTGGGCAAAAGAAAATGAGGTTTTTGGGCTTACTTATAACCAAAAAGCTGATTCAAAATGGGTTTGTTCAGTTAATAATCCGTCGGCGGTACTGGCGAATGGTGTAACAATTGCAGGTTCAAATACGATTGTTGGCTTGGGATTGTTGCCTATTGTGGCCGGAATGTGTGCGGGTTGTCCTTATGATATGTCGATTACGGGCTACGTGATGAGTGAATTGGAGTCGGTTGCGATGCCCGAAACAATTGAGGCGGGACAAATAACGCTTTATAATGAAGAAGAGGGCGTTAGGGTTGCAAGTCCTGTCAATACGTTGGTGACATTGAACACAAAAGATACTGAGGACATGAAAGATATCACTATTATGGAAGGTATCAAACGTTTTGATGTTGACGTTAAGTATGGATTTAGAACGGGTTATAAGGGCCGTTATAAGAATAAGTACGATAACCAACAGTTGTTTATTTCTGCGGTATCGGGATTTATCAAAGAGCTTGAGAAAGCTGATATTCTTGACGATGAGTATGACAACACTGTTAAGGTGAATGTTGACAGATTGCGTGAACTTTGGATTGCAAGCGGCAAGGATGAGGCGGAGATTAACGGTAAGAGTGATTTAGAGATTTCCAAGTTGACATATAAAAAACTCATGGCGTTAAAGTGTAACGTCAAATTTTTGAACGCAATTGAGGCGTGTGATATTGAAGTAGAGATGTATTAGCATAGGTGAATAAGCGAATAAGTGAATAGGTGAATAAGTCATTAAGAGGGAATTAACCCGAATGATAACTTATCGTTGGGTTTATAATCATAAATAACCCCATAACGATTTATTCACTTATCGTCTTTTGGACTTATAAAAAAAGGAGAAAAACAATGACAAATAATTTATCAACAAAAGCAATTTTTAATGGTACAGATGGTGCTGTATGGATTACGACTGATAGTCAAGAGGTGAAAATCGGTAGTATGAAAACGTTCACGATTAAACAAGCGAACGTTTATTCGGATGTGGATCAATCGGAGCATTTCAGCAAAAAAAGGAAGATTGTCGGGGTTGAGTTAACCGGCGAGATGACAAAATGGAAAATTGACAACTCGATTATTGATATTATGGAACAGTACAAGGATGGCAATCAGCCGGATATTTCTTTGATTGGTAAGTGTTATAACAATAACACCGGCAAAATGCAACGTATTAAGGTGATTGGTGTAACGTTTGACGAGGCCAATTTGATTGATTTAGCACAAAAAACACCGACCGAAGAGAGTTTGCCGTTTGCGTATGAGGACTATATTTGGTTGGAAAAGGTATAAAAAAGGAGCAACAATGACAAAGAAAGTAGGAATAGCAGAGATATTGCAGGCAAAGAAAATTTTTGAAGAAACTCGTCAAGAAGGGTTTTATTCAACGGTTTTTGGTGGTGAAATAGAGGTTGAGGATGTTTCGCCACAAAAAATTTTAGAGATTGTGAACGGGTCAGATAAAGAAGACCCGTTAAGGGCAAATTACGAGTTGATTTATGCTTGTTGCCCTGTGTTTAGAGGCACTGACGTGCTTGCAGAATTAGAGGTTCAGGACCCTGTTATGGTTGTTGAGAAAGCGTTTTGTGGGAATATTGTCGAGGTTGACAATTTGGCAAAACATATTTTAAAACGTTACGGGTATTACGGGGATGTACAAGCAGTAAAAAAGCCATAGAGGGTGATGATGATTTGTATTTAATTCATTATTACTTGCAACGTGGTCATGATATCAAGCGACTGTGTAATTTGGATGCGGCGGAAAAGTTGTTTTACGGAGCATCAATTTTGGTCGCTAAAAATGAAGAGTATCGAACGATGTCAGCGATGTTAGGTGGCGGAATGGAGAATATTTAAAATGGGGAAAACTGTTGGAGTTGTATTAGCACTAAAAGATAAGTGTACACCTGTGGTTGTCAAATTTGCACAAAAACTTGGAATGACAGAAGAAAAGGCGAAAGCTTTAAACGCTCAATTAAATCGACAATCAGCGATAATTGATAATCAGCTTGTAAAAGGGTTAAAGGTTGGAGTTGGAGCGCTTGCGGGTGTCGGTACTGCGGTTGTTGCGGTTATGGGAAAGACGTTGGCTTTTGGTGATAATATTGACAAAATGTCACAAAAAATAGGTATGAGTGCAAAGGCATATCAGGAGTGGGATTATATTATCGGGCAAAATGGCGGGAACGTTGACGGTTTGCAGATGGGATTTAAGGCTTTGTCTATGCAGATGGATATGGCACGTAAAGGGAGCAAGGATAGTATTTCAACGTTTAGACGTTTAGGTGTTGCGATTAAAGATAACACCGGCAAACTTCGTTCTCAAGAGGATGTGTTTAACGATAGCGTTGCGGCATTGTTGCGGATGAAAAACCCAACTGAAAAAGCGATTGCGGCACAAAAATTATTCGGTAAAGCTGCCATTGATATGAAACCATTATTGAACCAAAGTGCTGAGAGTATTGAGGATTTACGTAAAGAGGCTCACAAACTTGGCTTGATTATGGACGATGGAGCTGTTAGTGGGGCTGTTAAACTGGGTGATACCTTGGATGCGCTAAAACGTTCGTTCGGGATGGTTGGAATGAGCTTGGGGGTTCAGTTGATACCTGTTGTCCAACAACTGGCTGATCAGTTGATAAACAATTTGCCGCAGATTAAGGCGGCATTAACTCCGGCTATAACGGCTTTTGCTGAGGCGATAGGGTTTGCGTGTAGTCATTTGGATGTGATAATCCCTGCGGTAACGGCTTTGGGTAGCACGTTGGGCGCATTGATTATTATCCCGAAAATTGCCTCTTTTGTTTTGGCATTTTGTAACCCTGTGGGGCTTGCTGTTGCGGGTATTTCGGCATTGGTTGCGGCGATAGGTGTTGCTCGAGCAAAAGGGATTGGATTTGGTCAAGCATTGAAAGTCGTTTTTGATACAATTAGTGGCGGTATCAGTTCTGTTGTTAAACTTGTTGGTGCTGTAACCGGCTTAGGTAATGCTTTAGGTGCTAAACCTAAAAAGGTTGAAGTTGGTGGCGTAGAAGAAACTACAATTCCGCATCACGCGCTCGGTACATCATTCACGCGTGGCGGGTTGGCACGTGTTGGGGAATACGGTCCTGAGTTGGTAAGTTTACCACGTGGGGCAAGTGTTATCTCGGCTAATAAGACACGTGCAATGACAAGTGGCGGTTCTAATATCCAAGTTACGCTGAATGTTGGCGGTAACGTTATCGGGAATAGAGAGTTTATGAACGAATTAATGCGAATGATGGCCATTGAATTAAGAAAGGTAATGCCGGCATAGCGTTAGCCGGAGTGTAGCACGAATTTGGCGGCGGTGAGCCGGCAAACTGAGTGCGAAACTGTCGATGACCGCCGTTGTGAGTGGAGCGAAAGCGAAATGAACGAACAAATCTTTGATTTGACAGGCGGGCATAGCGTGAGCCGGAGTGTAGCACGAATTTGACGGCGGTATAGAAAGAAGAACAAAATGAACATTATATTAACAGATATAGCAAATTTAAGTGTGTTTATTGTGCCGATAGTGCCGACTAACGTAAAAATTCAATCAAACGGCAGTATTACAGAGGTAAATTCTCTGGAGCGTCGAATCAGTATTATTGATAACGAGGAATTAAAAACGATAGAGTGGTCGAGTTTCTTTCCTGTAAATAAGAATTATCCGTTTACATCAAAAGGTGCCTTGTCAAACGGATGGGCTTATGTAGCGTTTTTGGAATTAATGAAAAAATATCATTTGCCGATACGTGTTATTTGTACAACAAAATCAAAAATCCCTATCTTAAACAGTTTAATGACGATAAGTTCTTTTGATTATTCGTTGGACAATTCAGGTGATATAAATTATTCGATAACGTTTAAGGAATTTTATGAGAAATTTTATAAGTTTTTGGAACGAGATAAAGAGGTGTTGAAGTATATTAAAAATATTAATTGGCAAAGTGAGGCACAAAGTGCGTTGAAAAAATTTGGGCTGATGCGTTAAAATGGCTTAATATGTACATTAATCTCCAATGCGAAATATTTTTTCATTGATATAGTAAACATTTTTGTCTCCGATGCGAGATATTTTGCCATTAAAATAGTGAACATATTCGTCACCAATGCGAGATATTTTGCCATCTGTATAGTAAACACTTTTGTCACCAATGCGAGATATTTGGTTATTAAAATAGAGAACATATTCGTCACCAATGCGAGATATTTTACCATCTGTATAGTATACGCGTTCATCGGTAGCGTGATTTGTGTTGCTTTGAGGATTATCAATTGAGGCCACGTACTCCGTTTGAGTTTTAGGTGGGTTTGGGTCATAGGTTTCCCATGTAACAACATCATTACCGATTTTGATTAGTTTGTTGTTGGTATCGTATTCGCATTTTTTATCACCAATAGAAATCATTTTATCGCCATCATATAAAACTTTTTCGTTACCGATTTTGGAGATTTTTTTACTACCGTTAAATTTTTTATAAGTTACAGTTTTGTTGCCGATTTTGTCTATGATTGTAGGGTCAACATAATTGCCGGCAACACCTCTTAAATTGGCATGAAAGGCTTCACGTAAAGTATCATTTAAATAAATAACACGATTATTTCCGATTGTTTCTATTTTGTTTGGTTCCCAATAATAATAGGTGATTTTTAGGTCACCGACGGCGGCAATACGCTCAGGGTTTGTCGCCTCGGCATTTGTTGGCGCAAAGGTTGTAAAAAGAAAAAATAAACTTAATATAATGAAAAGTCTTTTCATAATTGTTCCC
>JAZUCM010000127.1:0-4487 GCA_045639085.1 Candidatus Gastranaerophilus bacterium | reverse complement strand
AAAAAGTTAAAAGGGTTTATGGAAATAAATAAAGTTAAAACGCCGCGATTTTATCATTGTTAATTACGTTTATCCCCTTTAACCTATTAACCCTTTAACCTTTTAACACGTGGCATAATTTTCATTATGCACAAAATTATCATGCGGCACTTGACAAAATCCCCGTCATAGTGCATAATGAAAATATGATTATGATATTACAAAATGAAAGTATAAAAAGTTCAATAGGGGGGGGGGGCGCCTCAACAGCCTGATTATATTTGGGTTTCAGCGAGCTGTTTTGCCAAAACCTCCAACCCTTGCGAGCGCAAGATTACGGAGGTAAACATGAGTAAAAATCTTGGATTTACGATGGCTGAAATATTGCTGTCATTGACAATCATCGGCGTGGTCGCCGCAATTACATTGCCAAGCTTGATGGCAAACATTAACGAACGCACTTGGAACACCCAACGAAAAGCTTTGTATGCACGTATGTCCCAAGCCATTGCAATGATGCCACAGATTGCTGGCTATGGAACTTTAACAGAAACAACTGACGAGGACGGTTCAACAACGGTCACAGATACCGCGACGGAAAGTTTTCTAACCGAGGGCCTTTCAAAAGTTCTCAAAATCAACAACATCTGCGACAACGCACATTTACAAGATTGCGGAATACCTACAACTTACAATGATATGCTAGGTAGCCCTAAGGCGTTACCAACTACGTTGTACGAACTCAATGCTTGGTTTAGTAGTGTAGCAACTTCGGGAAGTTCATATTCAACCATGGATACAAAGGCTGCAGCATTTGAGACACAAAACGGTGAAAGCATCGTTGCATATTACAATCAATCTTGCAAATACGAATATTTAAATGAGGCTAGTTTGACAGCTATAGGCAACGTATATGGTTTTCCTGAGGCTACTATGTGTGTAAATTTTCTATATGACTTAAATGGAAATAAGGGCCCAAACACAATTGGTAAGGATATGGGCTTTATAACAAGTTTTAATTCTAATGAACCACTTGTTGTTGCTCCAATGCCGTCATCCGTAGCAAACGCAGGAGCATCACTCTGGGCTGGCGCTGCAAGTCTTTGTACCGCACAAGATTCTGAAAGCCGTATTCCAAACATTGATGAACTTTCAGCGATGTTGATTAACAAAGATCTAATCAACTTAACCGCTTCTGCGGGATTTTGGTCCGGGTCTTCCTTCAGTGCGGATAGAGCATGGGAAGTTGGTACGAGCCACGGTGGCCGTCATTCATATAGCAAGCTAAATGGTTTCTATGTTCGTTGCGTTAAGCGTTAGGGTCACAAGTGCATTTGATAAATTAACCAAAACAACGGCTGGGGCTATCGCTTCCGCCGTTTTATATTAACCCTTGAAAATTTTGCCTTAGTGTTATAAAATACTATAAGTAATATTTTTGTTTGAACAATTATAGGTAACTTATGGATATTAATAATTATTTAGGAAAAATTTCGAATATTTTTCATTCGCAGATATTTATTAAGGCGTTTGCGTTTTTTGTTTTTACGTTGACGCTTACGGGATTGATTTCGTCGCAGAATTTCTTTTTTCAAGACACCGTCAAAAATGGTATAAGTCAAAAAGATATTTATGCGCAAAAAACTCTGACCGTCATTGATACTCGTCGGACTGAGATTTTGAAACGAGAGGCAAGCAATAGGGTTGAACCTATTTTGACCCCGGCTGAGGATAATTTTGTCAGAATTAATTTTAACACTTTACAAAATTCTGTAGAAAATATCCGTTTGGAAAATATTCCGGATTCGCAAAAACGTGAAAAACTTGCGGTTTATTTCGACTTGCCAAATTCAAGAAAAGATTTTGTGTTAGATTTTTTGTTGCAATCTGATGAGGCGAGTTTGAACGAGGCGTTTGCGAAAGCCGGGCAGACTTTAGAAAATGTTCTCGAAGAAGGGATAACTGAGAGTGATTTTGTCGATAATGATATAGAAAAAATTATTAAACAGAATTTGGTTAGAGATATTTCAAAACGCCAGATTTCGGTTATTACGGCGTTGTTGGAACAAGTTATTGTGCCGAACTTGGTTGTGGATGAATTTGCGACAAATATTGCAAGGCAAAATGCGCAAAGTACGGTTAAACCTTATGAGATGAAGTTTCAAAAAGGGGATTTGATTGTTTATAAGGGCGAACCCGTTACGAAGTTGAAACGCGATGCCTTGCGTCAAGCAGGATATAACGTGTATGAGCTAAATTTCCAGGGGCTTCTGGCAATGTATGTTATGATTGCGCTTGGAGTGCTGATATTTTTGGCTTATATGAAATACTTTGAAAACCAGTTTCTTCAGCCGAATTATCTTTCGATTTCGGCCAGTTTGACAACTATACTTGTCGTGTGTGCAATGTTGTTGCCGACCGGGTTTACGCCATATATTTTGCCGATACCGGCGTATGTGTTTATAATGGCAATTTTTACCAGCCCAAGGATTGCGTTTGTGGCGGCGACGGTTTTGCTGACTGTGCTTTCGATTGGGTTTCAGTATAACACGCCGTTTTTATGTTCGTTCATCTTGTTGACGATGATTTCAACGATTGCAATTTCGAAAATTCGTTATTCTAAACGTATGGATTTGTTGAAGGTAGGATTTTTTGTTTCGATTGCGGGAGTTTTGATTTCGATAAGTATTTATTTGCTTGAAAAAAGCTTGATTGATGTTAGTAACTATTTGTTCTTGTTGAACATTGGTTGCTTGATGGTGAACGGAATTTTAAGTTCTGTAATTGTGCTTGGAACGTTGCCAATATTTGAGAGTATGTTTAAAATTATTACGCCGTATGGGCTTGCGGAATTGGGTGATGCGAATCAACAGCCGTTGTTAAAACGACTTCAATTGGATGCGTCAGGAACATATCATCATAGTTTGATGGTCTCTAATTTGTGTGAGGCTGCGGCTGAAGCAATTGGGGCGGACCCTGTATTGGCCAGAGTTGGCGCGCTTTATCACGATATCGGAAAACTCAAACGTCCGCAATTCTTTGTTGAAAACCAGTCTTATTTTAAGATTGAAAACCCGCATAACAATTACACCCCTCGAATTAGTAAAATGATTATCACGGCGCATACAAAAGATGGTATTGACTTGGCGCGTGAGTATTCCCTGCCGCAAGTTATCCAGAATTTTATCACTCAACACCATGGAGAAGGGCTTGCAAGTTATTTCTATAACCAGGCGGTTAAAGAAGAAGGGGTTGAGAACGTTAAGGAAGAACAGTTCCGCTATCCGGGGCCGAAACCAAACACAAAGGAAACTTCTATTCTTATGCTTGCCGATGCGGTGGAATCGGCGGTCCGTTCGTTGGATAACCCAACGCAAGAAGAAATGGAGGCCGTTATCGACAAAATTATTATGGAACGTATTACCGATGGCCAGCTTTCTGATAGTCCGCTGACGCTCCTTGATATTAAAGTCGTTGCTGCAACGTTTAGTAGAATCCTTCGCGGGATGAAACATAACCGCATCAAATATCAAGATGACGAACTTGAAAATAAAATCAGGCAGTTAGAAGAAAAAGAGAAAAATAACAATGATAAATAGTAAACGTGTTGACTGTTTAATTGAAAATGTTAATGTGGACTTTGATATTGACATCGAAGCCTGGACGCAGACGGCTAAGGCTCTTTTTCAAAACTTGTGCCGGCATGATGAAATCGCTACGAATTTTTGTTTTAATGGGCTTGCAGAAGATTTCGACGAGGTGTTTTTTGACATTACGTTTACAAATTCAACCGAGACTCACGAACTTAATAGGACTTATCGTGATAAAGATTACCCGGCCGATATTATAACATTCGCGTTGTTTGCCGATAGTGATGACGAGTTGATAATCGAGCGCAGAATTGTTTTGGGCGATATAATTATTGCGTTGGATAAGGTTCAAGAAATGGCCAAAGAAGAAGGTAAAACATTCGAGTGGGAGTTGAAATTCCTTATCGCGCACGGAATTTTGCACCTGTTAGGGTTTGACCATCAGAGTGAGGATGAGTATAATTTTGTTGTGAGACATCAAAATTTAGCTATTGAGGAGTTGGGATGACAAGGTTTAAGGCACAGAGTTTCAAGTCAAAGATAGAGAATGCGCGCCACGGAATAAATTTGGCGTTGCGTGCGGAAAAGAATTTAAGAGTTCATACAATTGTTGCGATTTTGGTTGTTGTTGCGGGTTTAGTGCTTGATGTTGGCGCGACACGAATGGCGGTTTTGTTGTTGACGATTGCGATTGTAATCATTGCGGAGATGTTTAATTCGGCGTTAGAGTTTGCGCTTGATGCGTTGTACAAAAACCGATATTCGCGACTGGTAAAGTTTGCCAAAGATATTTCCGCAGGTGCAGTGCTTTTTGTATCGTTTATTTCTGTTATTGTTGGGATACTGATATTTATCCCCGCGTTGACGGATTAGGACTTGACAAAAGTGGAAAATCGGTTAATATAATAGTAAGTCGGA
>JAZUCM010000126.1:0-3094 GCA_045639085.1 Candidatus Gastranaerophilus bacterium | reverse complement strand
TATTTGGCGTTCAGACACCTGTTTTGCCAAAACCTCCGATCCTTGGTGAGTGCATATTTACTAACGCCACTTGAAAAACACAAGAAAATATGGTAGAATACATGTATAAGAATAATCGGAGGTAAACATGAGTAAAAATCTTGGATTCACAATGGCAGAAATCCTATTGTCGTTGACAATCATCGGCGTTGTTGCCGCAATTACCTTGCCGAGCTTAATGGCGAACATCAACGAACGAACTTGGAACACGCAGCGCAAAGCGCTTTATGCGCGCTTATCCCAAGCCATTGCCATGATGCCGCAGATAGCGGGTTATGGAACATTGACAGAAACTACCAACGAAGACGGTTCAACTGTCGTCACCGATACCGCGACGGAAAGCTTTTTAACAGATGGCTTATCCAAGGTACTCAAAATCAATAATATCTGCGATAATACACATTTACAGGATTGTGGAATTTCGGCAACTTACAATGATATGCTAGGTAGTCAAAAAACATTGCCAACAACACTTTATGAATTGAGTAGTTGGTTTAAAAATGTTTCGTATTCAGGTAGTTCATATTCAACTATGGATACCAAGGCAGCGGCGTTTGAAACTCAAAATGGTGAAAGCATTGTGGCTTACTACAATCATTCTTGTAAATACGAATATTTAAACGAGGCTAGTTTATCTGCAAATGGGAATGTTTTTGGTTTCCCTCAATCAACTATGTGCGTGAACTTCATTTATGACTTAAATGGGAATAAGGGGCCAAACACTATCGGAAAAGACATGGGGTTTATTACATCTTTTAATTCAAATGTTCCAATTGTTGTTGCACCCCTGCCATCAGCCACGTCAGCTGTAGGGCCTTCAGTCTGGGCAGATGCAGCCTCTTTGTGCACAACGCAAAATTCTGATATCCGCCTACCAAATATTGATGAATTATCTGCAATGTTAATTAATAGACATCTAATTAATATGTCAAATTCGTCATCAACACGTTTTTGGGCAAGTTCTCGCTATTCCCCAAATAGGGCTTGGACAGTTACTACGGACTTTATGAATCGTTCAAGTGATAATATAATAAACGTGCATGCTGTAAGGTGTGTTAAGCGTTAGGTTAAACGAAAAATTTCAAGTTCTTGTGCCGGACTTTGTGTCCGGCTTTTTTCTTAACTTATCTTCATTAACTTTGTAAATATATTTTTTATCCACTTGTATCAAAGGGCATGGGCAATTGTAACAATTTTGGGCAGTTTCGTTACTTGAAATCATGCTCGGTTAGTTTTATATCATGAATGTACGGAAGAGATTTAAGTTAAAAGAAAGAAACAGAGGTGATGGCTTAATAAAAACTTGGGAGCATTGAATAGTCCGATTGAGATTGGAGATAACGGGAGTGAGAATGCGAAAAAGTTGAAAAAGAAGAAAAAGTAATTTAGGTGAAAGATTGATTAGGGATTTTTTTTTGTCCGAACAAAAATTCGCGAAACGGAACGTGAGGGAATTTTTGAGAGTGGCGTATTAGACAGCACTCTGCCGAACAAAACAGTCCAGTGAACTGTTTTGTGAGAGGTCAACGGGTCGGCTTGCGTGGAGCAAGACGAGCAGCGAATTTGCGGACGGACGGCGCAACGAAGTTGCAAGTCCGGATAGCGAACAGATTGAGCCAGCTGGGGCAAAGCCCCTTAGGTGAAACTCTGTGAGCGTGGAGCAAATCCAAGACAGGTTGCGGAGAACTGCTTTTAACTGATAGATATCAGACTCAGGGATTTAAGTAAAAAGTTTATGTGTGAACTGGAAACAAAAAAGATAATAGGATTAATGTCGGGAACGTCGTGTGATAGTATTGACGCAGGTTTGTGTTTGGTGCATCCCGATTTGAGTTGTGAGCTTATCGCGGGGATAAATTATAAATATCCGGTTCACATTAGGGAAAAGATTTTTCAAATGTTTAGGGGAGAAAGTTCGATAAAAGACGTTTGTCAGATGAACTTTGCGATTGGGGAATGTTTTGCAGATGCTTGCAATATGTTGATTTCGGAGCACGGAAAGCCAGATTTGATAGCGAGTCATGGTCAGACTGTGTATCATAGTCCGAAAGAGGAGAAGTTGGATGGGGTATCGTTAAAAAGTACGCTGCAATTGGGAGAAAGTTCTGTCATCTCTGAGCGAACACGCTGTATGGTTGTGTCGAATTTCAGAGAGGCAGACATTGCAGCGGGCGGCGAGGGAGCGCCGTTGGTGTGTTTTGCTGATGAAAAATGGTTTAAGCCGTTGAGGAAAAATGTTTTGGTGCAGAATATCGGCGGCATATCAAATGTTACAGTTGTGTCAAGGGATGGCGATACTTTTGGGTTTGACACCGGGCTTGGCAATATTATGATTGATTATTGCATGAATAAGTTTTTTAACCGTGCCTATGACGAGGACGGTAGAGTTGCCCACGAGGGGATTATTGATGATGGGTGGTTGAATCTTCTTTTGCAGGATGATTATTATCTGAAAGAGCCGCCGAAAACGACCGGGCGAGAATATTTTTCGAATTTTTATATTGAAAACGCTTTGCGTTATGCGCCGGCAGATAAAAAGAGTATTATTGCCACGGCGACTGCGTTGACGGCGCGTACGATTGTTGATGCTTATGAGCGGTTTATATTCCCGCACCTGTCGATTGATGAGGTAATTGTTGGTGGTGGTGGTGCGTATAATCCTGAATTAATGCGTTTGCTAAGAAAATATTTGCCTGAAGGGATTGCACTCAAGACGCACGAGGATTATAATATTTCGAATAATTTTAAAGAGGTTATGGCGTTTGCGGTTTTGGGGTATTGCAAATATTATGGAATTCCGTCGAATTTGCCTAGTTGTACTGGTGCGAGACGACGCGTGGTTTTGGGGAAAATGTAGCCAAAGACGAGGCGAAGGCAGTGACCAAGTGGTGAAAAAAGTTAACTTCCCCGTAGGGCTTGACAAACCCCACGTCATAGTGCATAATGAAAATATGAATTATACAAAATACAATAAAAGAATAAGAAGTTCAATAGGGGGGGGGGCGTCTCAACAGCCTGATTATATCTGGTGGTGCGGCTCATGGTTTGCGAAAAC
>JAZUCM010000125.1:0-1764 GCA_045639085.1 Candidatus Gastranaerophilus bacterium | reverse complement strand
AAACCCACCAAGGTTTTTTCTGCAGGTTCTAAGATGGGCCAATCAGAATTACTGCCCATGATAATTGCAACTTTCATAAATAACCTCCCGAATATTTTGTCTAATGAAAAATAAAACCCAAGTAAATTTTATTGACTTACTGAAGTAACTAAAATCTTTCTCGGGCTTCGGTACAAACTTATACATTATAATTTTACCAATCACACAACAAGGTGTCAAATTGTTTGTGAACCTTGTAAAAGTTTTGAAAAATTATCGTTCGGAAAGGTACTAACAAAATTTATAAGTTTATAATTTTTTGAGACATTTTCTTCAAAATATTTTCGGGGTGAAAATTTGGTAGCTTCTTTTCAAATTCCAGTAAAACATTTCATTTTCGTAAGCTCTTCCCTAACCTCACAAAAGTTTCCCATTTCGGAAACTTATTGCCCATTTCAAGAAAAAGTTTCCCATTTCGGAATTTTTTTGTTGAGAAAACTCTTTCTGAGTTTTATAATTAAGATAAGAAAAACAAATGAGAGGTCTTATCCAATGATTATTCGCCATGAATATCTTGAACAATTAAAAAACTGGCAGAATGAACAGGTAATAAAAGTTATTACAGGCATACGTCGCTGTGGTAAATCCACATTGCTTAAAATGTTTAAAGACAACTTGCTTAGTCAAGGTGTCACTTCAGAACAAATCATCTTCATAAATTTCGAAGACCTTGCTTTTGATCATCTCTTAGACTACAAAGCACTATACGAATACATATCTATAAAATTGCAACCCGATAAAATCAATTACATTTTCTTAGACGAAATCCAAAAGGTAAGTGATTTTGAAAAAGTTGTAGATAGCCTGTATATAAAAGATAATGTTGATATTTACATAACTGGCTCTAACGCTTACCTTCTTTCAGGAGAATTAGCTACACTTATATCTGGTCGCTATGTAGAAATTAATATGCTCCCCCTATCTTTCCGCGAATTTTGTAGCACCAAGCCCAACGATGCCCCCGAAAAACTTTTTTATGACTATATGCAGGTAGGTTCCTTCCCTTATGTTGCCAACCTTGATATCAACAAAGAGAAAGTAGAAGTTTATCTTGAGGGCATCTACAATACCATAATCGTCAAAGATATTGAGGATAGACAAAAACGTCGCACTATAAATACAGAAAGCCGCAAAGTTACAGATATTCTTTTATTAAAAAACATAGCGCGTTTCTTGGCAAGTAGTGTTGGTAGCCCTGTTTCAGTCAAAAGCATTACTAACTACATTATTTCTTCAGGACGTAAGGTTTCACAAAATACAATCAACGATTATCTACAAGCTTTAGTTGAGCCATACATATTCTATCCCGTTGAACGCTATGACATTTCTGGTAAACAGCTTCTTAAAACAAATCAAAAAATGTACATCGTAGACTTAGGAATCAGAAATCATCTGCTCCCTAAAAAGAACTATGACCTTGGCTTTTCCTTAGAAAACATCATTTTTCTTGAACTAATCCGTCGAGGTTACAGAGTGAATGTTGGTAGGATAGACAATCTAGAAGTTGACTTTATAGCTCGCAAACAGGATTCTATCCACTACATCCAAGTTACAGCATCACTTCTTGATGAAACAACATTCAACCGTGAAATGCAACCACTTAAATCAATTGCGGACAATTACAAAAAAACTGTTTTAACCCTAGACCGCTTCACCCCAGGCAATTACGATGGTATCAATGTAGTAAATGCTTTGGATTGGTTACTGGGAAAAGCATAAGAAAAA
>JAZUCM010000124.1:0-9841 GCA_045639085.1 Candidatus Gastranaerophilus bacterium | reverse complement strand
CAGCGTGACGACATTGACCGGTTTAGCAAAGCAAAACCGGCTGGGTTGCCGCGCCGGACTATCGCCTTTAACCGTTAAGTCTTGTGATTTTTCGGTACGAATATGGAACCGGCTCAGCCGGCTCGCAATGACGCAATGTGCATTTACAATGGCGGAGATTTTATTGTCTTTAACGATAATTGGCGTTGTCGCCGCAATCACCTTGCCAAGCTTGATGGCTAACATTAATGAGCGAACTTGGAACACGCAGCGAAAAGCTTTGTACGCTCGCATGTCTCAGGCAATCGCTATGATGCCACAGATTGCGGGGTATGGAACATTGAGTGAAGATGAAAGCGGTAGTGTTACGGCAGATACTGCGGCAGAGACATTTTTAACCGAAGGTTTGTCCAAGGTCTTAAAAATCAATAACATCTGTGACAGCGAACATTTAGCGGATTGTGGTATTCCGGCGTCTTTTACAAACCTTACTGGTTCAAGCAAAATTTGGCCGACGACTATTAAAGATTGGAATAGTCACTTTGTTGCGTTCTCCTTTGTGGCCTCTGTAGGTGGTGCAAGCTATTCCTATTCTCAGATGAATACAAAGGCAGCGGCGTTTGAGACGCAAAATGGTGAGTCTGTCGTGCTTTATTATAATCCAAACTGTAAAGATATGAAAAATGAATTTCATTATTCTCAAAGTAATATGTGCGCTAACTTTATATATGACTTGAATGGAAATAAAGGCCCTAACATGGTTGGAAAAGATGTCGGATTTATTACTGCGCTTTATAAAGATAGTACTTCTCTTGTTGCTCCAATGCCGCTTTCAGATGAAAGAACAAATTCAGTAGATATCCCTCAACAAGATGCATCTGCGGTGTGTACAAATAAGGATGCGGAGTCGCGAATCCCCAATATCGACGAATTGTTGGCTCTGTATTATAATAGTTCGCTTGTTGGTGGTACTAGTTATGGGCTTTGGTCAGGAACTGTTTTGTCTCCAACAAAAGCTTGGCTTTTGGATCCGCGCAATGGGGCTATTTATTTGGAAACTCGTTCTACGGCCCGAAGTGTCCGTTGTATAAAGCGTTAGGTAAAAAATAAAATAAAGTCAAGGCGCGAGCCGAACGGCTCGCGCCTTGACTTTACAAAACCTACGTAGGGAGCGGGTTTTGTCCCGTATATTTTAAGTTTTGTTAATTTTTTGCCCTTGGGGGCTTGCGTGAATTAAGAAAAAGTTTTATACTACAATTGTAGCGAAGGTAAAAGGGGTATAATTTGCTGCGAAGAAAATGTCGTGATTTGAATATGCTAAGTTAGTGTGTACCATACAAATAGAGTATTGTTTTGAATGCTAAATTTTAATACAATATGTTTAAGGAATGTTAAGTTTGCGTGAGAATTTAGCAATAAATTCGCTTGAGCAAGTTTAGTGTAGAAGTGTGGCAGGTGTAGTTTGGCTAAAGAAATTGTAGAAATAAAACAATTGAATAAGGCAAAGAAGGCTGCGGAAAAGCAGGCTACTAACCCGATTTCCGGCGTTGCCAAAGCGCCGAAAGTTAAGGTTTCTCGCTCAGGGGCTAAGGCTGCCGGCAAGGTTGTTTCCAATCCTGTCTCTAGTAAGCCTCCCGAGATTTCGGCGGCTCAGGAACCGTCCAATTTAGTCGCCACTTTAAACAATTTTAACGCTAACAAGACGCATAATCGCCTCTATAGCGGTTACGCTAACAATCCTATTTCTTCTAATCATATTGTCAACGGAAATGAACTTGCAAATGCAATTTCTTCGGCTCTTAAAAATAGAACCGATGTTTCGGAATTATTTGTTGCTATTCACAATACGCTGAGTGAAAAGTTAAACTGTATTTTTACCGGCTTTGGACTTTATCATGAAACTTCTAAGTGCATTGATTTTAAGTTGTTTTCTAAAATCGGCGGTACTTATTCGTCCAAAATTTTCCAGTCTGATGTTGAAAACCCTATTATGGAATGTTTTTCGACTCAAAGGCCGGTTATGTTGAAAGATAATAAGTTTTTAAATATTCCTTATTTGAAAAATTCCGAAACGGTTGTATTGCCGTTGATGTCTATTGATACGTGCCTTGGTGTAATGCTTTTGGGACGAAACGATTTGAAACAAAATTTGGAATTGGTTAGTTTTATTGCAAATTATTGTGGTTTATTTATTCATAATTTTGAACTAAGAGAACAGGCCAACAAGTATGCAAACACTGATACTTTGACCGGCTTGTATACGCACCGCGGGTTCCAAGAGGTGCTTTCTACTGAACTGGATAAGGCTAAGTCTAATAGTTCACCGCTTTCGATTATTATGTTTGACGTGAACAATATTTCTAAGATTAATCGTGAGTTGGGTCATGCCAAAGGCGATGAAGTTATCAAGCTTTTGGCCGAAAAAATCAAACAAAGTGCCAGAAATTCGGACATCGCAGGGCGTTATGGCGGTGATGAAATCGCGCTGATTTTGCCGAACACAAACACCGCGGATGCAAAATATTTGGCAGAATATATTACTTATTGCTTGTCTTGCTGCTTTATTGATGATGTTGGGCCGGTGAAGGTTTCTGTTGGGGTTTCAACGTACCCTGATTGCTCGCAAAACCAAGAAAAACTCTTGATTTTGGCTGAACAAGCGATGTTTATCTCGCAGGCAAAAGGTTACAAAGAAGGTATGTCGGCAATTATCAGTTCATCGGATTACAATTTCTGGGATGATGATGCGTTGAGTTCGTTTGCACAAGTTATGTCAAAACGTCACTCGCAGTTGGGTATTAATTATGAAGACGAACTTGTTCAAAAGTTTAACACGTCGGAAATTACCTCTCAAAACCACTTGTTGGAGATGGTGACGTCTTTGACAGGGGCGATTGATGCTAAAGATCCGTATACAAAAGGCCATTCGACTTCTGTTTCAAGGTATTCTGAGGCACTTGCGCGTGCTGTTAATCTTCCGGAGAACGAGGTGAGGCGGATTGCTCTTGGGGCTCAGCTTCACGATGTTGGTAAAATCGGGATTCCTGAAAACGTGTTGAGGAAAACTGAAAAATTGTCCGATGAAGAGTGGGAAATTATGAAACAACACCCAACGATTGGGGTTGAAAAAGTTCTGCAGCCGAATCCTGGCTTGCGCGATTTGATTCCGATGGTAAAATATCACCACGAAAAACTAGACGGAACGGGATATCCTATGGGCTTGAAGGGTGATGAAATTCCTCTTGAGGCTCGAATTATCGCAGTTGCGGACGTTTTTCACGCATTGGTAAGTGATAGACCGTATCGTAAAGGTATGTCACTGGAAAAAGCTTGCGCAATTTTAAAGGAAGGCGCGGGTAAACACTTGGACGCGGATTTGGTTCGCCGTTTTATCTCTATAGCCCCGTCACTGTTGACAAGTGTATAGTGTGAATATTTCATTTGAGGCCAAGCCCTTGACAATGTGTCCTGTATGCGGTACACTGTATATATGGAAACTTATAAGATAGATTATGTTATTTGCGCAAATGGTAAAGCTCCGATTATTGAGTGGTTAGATACGCTTGATAAAGTCACACGTAAACGCATAAACCAACGTATACTTCGAATTGAAGATGGAAATTTTGGTGATCATAAGAAAATTTCTGAACAAATATCGGAGTTACGTTTTATGATAGGTAAGGGATACCGAATTTATTATACTCAATATGAAAATACAATTGTTCTTTTAATAAATGGCGGTGATAAATCAACACAATCTAAAGATATTGAAAAAGCCCATAAATTACTTGCCGAATGGAGGTCTAATAATGAATAAAACAGGTTCTTTTAATGAATATATTTTAAATGACTTGAAAACCGATGAAGATATAAAAGAGTGGATTAATATTGGATTTGAAGAATTTCTTCTTGATAATGATTTGAATGCTTTTGTCAAGGCATTGGAATATGCGGTTCGTGCTAAGGATACAATTATGGGTATTTCCAAGAAAACAGGCATTTCAAGAAGTAATTTATATGCAATTTTTAATGGCGAACAACAGCCTCAATTATCTACTACGCTTAAAATAATTAAAGAATTAGGTTTTACGTTAAGGGTTGCATAGTTACTGTGCAAAATATTTGAATATGTTAAACAAGGGTTGGATGAAGTTGTCCAACCCTTATACGTTAAATTGTTTTCACTTATTTTAACACTCTGTCCAGGCAGGCGGATTTTGAATACTGCCATTCGCGGTAGGTTATGCGCTTTACAGTGAACCCGCAGCGTTCCAATATCGCTTGTTTTTTCATATTGGTTAAGCGTGTTTTTTGATTGTCTTCGACGCCGTCAATTTCAATTATTAATTTATTATCAACAACCAAATCGGCACTTAAACTTGCGATTTCAACGCCGGCTTGGACATTGTGACCCAGCGCACGAATTTCAGCCGCAATTTCTTTTTCCAGAGAGTTTTTGTATATATTTTCGTCAAAATCATCTGACGCTGCGAGTTTCAATCGGTCTTGGTAGTGCTGCATAAATGAGATGTAGTGGCGGAAATGACCGTCCGGGAGTTCTGCCGGATCGCGCGAAACAAAGTTGATAACTTTATTCTTTCCGCGCGTAATCGCGACGTTAAATAGATTTGCTTTTTGCAAAAATGCGATACTTTGCATAAAACTATTATCCGCAAACGCCCAAGATATAAGCATTATGTCGCGTTCGTCGCCTTGGAATGTGTGCGCGGTACCGATTTCAATTTGGTGTTTTTGTATCATGTGATCGGATAAAACTTTTGAAACCGCGACTTTTAGCGCTTCGACTTGCGCGCGGAACGGCGAAATTAGCCCGATTGTGACAGGTTTATCCGGATTTGAACGCTCATCTTCTACTACGATATCATAAAGGCGTTTTACTACGGCCTCGACTTCAGGCAGGTTGCGTGTGGCGTCTAAATCGACCTTGCCGTCCGGCACTCGAACAAGTTCCAGGACAGGTGTTTTGTCAAAGTCTTTGCGCATTATGCGGATTTTGCTGTTGTAGAACTCTTTGTTTGAAAAGTCGATGATTGGTGGCAAACAGCGGAAATGTTCATCCAGCATGACTGAGTTCATTGAATAATAATCTGCCAAGTCGAACATTGAATTCGTTCTAAAACGCCAAATAAGTTGGTATTTTTCAGGGATTCCATATTGGCTCAAGAATGATTGTTCTTTGGCTTTTTCCAAGAATGAAAGGTGTGGAAGTTGTTTGTCATCCCCTACGATTACTGCGCGTTTTGCGCGGAAAAGGATAGGGAAACAACTTGCAATATCGCATTGTGATGCCTCGTCAATGATTGCCACGTCAAACATTCCCGGCTTTAGCGGGAGCGAATCTGAAACCGCGTATGTCGTTACGCACCAACAAGGGAACGCATCAAGCAGCGGGCGAAAATCTTCTTCTGCAAGAATGGTATCCTGAATTCGTTTTCTGTTTGCAGTTAGTGCTTTTGCGTGAATTTTCAGACGACGCTTTTTGTTTTCGTCAAAAAGTAGTGATTTTAAAGATTCTCGACGCGCATTTTTAAGGATGTTAACGGCTAACTCTTTTTGTTCCGCTTTTTTCTTTTTGATGTGGGCGGTTAATTGGTGAAGATTGCCGGTTTTTTGAATTTCGTTTTCAATTTTGCGCAGTTGATAAAGAAGGGTTTCAAAATTGAGTTCTTCTTGAAGGCGCGCTAAGTTCTCAAGCGTTACGTCAAAATTTTTCAATTTTAACGTGCGTTTGAGCTTGAATTCACTGAAAAAGTTGAGAATTTTGGCGATAATTCCCATTTTTTCAAGATTTTTTTCTAAAGTTTTTGAGATAAGCTTGAGGGTGTCAATATCAAGTTTTTTCAATGAAGTTTTGATATATTGCATTTTGCCGACGATTTCTTCTTGTTCGGCGACGATGAGATTTTGGTCGTGCCATTCGCGCTCAAGTTTGATAATTTTTTCACATTTACCTTCAATTTCTTTTATGTAATCCAGGTGATCTTTCATGTCGTCAACGGTTGCAAAAATACTGTCTTCGAGGTCTTCATCGAGGATTGATTCATCGGAGAGAAGATTGTTGAGTTCTTCACTGAGCATTCTTTGATAGTTTAATCGACCTGCGCGTAGGGCCATATATTTTGCGCCAAGCCCGTTAAGACGGTCGGCGACGACGTCCACAGCTTTGTCCATTCGGGACGCAACGAGTACGGTTTTGCCGTTTGCGACAAGGTGAGAAACTAAATTGACAATGGTTTGGGATTTCCCTGTTCCCGGTGGGCCTTGGACGGCAACGAATTTACTGTTGTCGATGTTTTTGATTACTTGTTCTTGCGAATCGCTTAAAGATAGTGGCGTTACCGGGTAAAAATCCGTTATATTGCGCATATCTTGGAACGGCGCGGATTTTTCTTTGGATTGGGCGTATTCTTCGTTGATAATACTTAGGGCGGTTTCGCGGTAAAGTCCACTCGGTTTTTCTGCAATTTGTGTAAGTTCGTGCAGGACGCCCGCGGTTACGGCCGGGCGCTTGGTCAAAATTATTGCACTTTGGTGAGTAATGGAAATTTTTTCCAATTTTACTGCGGCTTTTTGGGTGTTTTCTTCTTCTTCGATTACGTCGTCGACGTTTTCTGCCGTAATTTTTTCGTTTGCGTAGAAATCTTTTGCGGCTTTTGTGACGTTGTCTTCTTCCTCATAATCAGCGGTATTTGAGGTGATTTCAATTTCCGGGATGAGGGATTTAACTGTTGTGAGGAAGATGTCGAGTTTTTCTTGCGTGATTGGTAAATCCGGCACGACGTTTAGGATACCTTCAAGCAAGATATCCACTTCGTCATCGTCATCATTTTTGCGCATAAGCGCCGCGAGCGCGCCGGTGTTGAGGGAAAGAACTTCATCCATCGGGAAACAGTTTATGTTTACGCCATTTCGCTCCAGGCGGCACGGCATATAAAGCAACGGGGTTAAAAATTCGTTGTGTTTTTTAGCTTTGGAATTTTTCCCGACCAAGAAAAGGTACCCGTAGATAAGATATTTGTCGCGGGTTCCAAGCTCAGATTGAAGCATAAGTTCGGTAAGTTTCGGGTCAGCGCCGTCGAGCGGAATATATTCTTGAAAATTGGTGAAAAGTTGTTCTTCGCCTTTGAGGAAAATCCATTTGTTGTCTTTGTCACCTTTGAGGTTGCGGAACGTAGAACTTTTAACTTCTTCGCGCACACAATCGTGAAGATATTGGCTTAATTTTTTAATAAAACTGTTGTTGAATGCTGAATTAATAGCTTTGGTTGCTTCTTGTAACATTTCTTTTTCGTCTCCCGTCTGGGGGTAATTATATCAAAAAAAGGGGATTCTGGCAAGGTATTTCGGCAACGTGTTGTCGATAAAAAATCTGGCTGATGCTCCTGAAATTCCCGTGCATGAAAATTGTGGTTGCAGATTGTTAAAATGTGTATTGGTTTGATTATATTAAGATTTTGTTGTATAATATTGAAATGAAAACAATAGGTTATGCATTATATATCATTGCTTGTTTTGTATTTACAATATCTGTGCTTTTTCATGTGTCAATGATTTTGATTCCTGCGATTGTAACAAGGAATATTGATTGGCAAATATGTTTATTTTTATTTTTGTCGATACTGTTTATTTTATCATTTGTGTGTTTGTTTTTTGTAAACTTAAAGTTACATTGGAAATGTATTATCTTTATTTCTTTATGCCTCTTTGGGGTTAATTATATTCCGCTAACAATTTTAATTCCGAGTGTGAGTAAAATTATAGAGATGAATCTTTGTGTAGATAGAGGGTATTTGTGGAATGATGAAAAGAAATATTGTGATGTCAATTGAGGAAAGCAAGGATAAATTTGTGATTGTAAAGTATTGTTTTTGTTTTTTATTTTCAATTTTATTAAGTATCTTGGTTATTATTTTTTCGATATTGCCAATATATGTGACCTTTTTGGCTAATTATATAAGTGGATTTTTTGTATTTGCTGTATTAACAATGATGGTAGGTTTGTTAATATATATCAATTGGGCAATTTGGACAAAAGGTGTATTTCGTAAGTTGTGTATTCCTGTTGTTTTGATAATATTTTGTTTTGTCGGGGTTATTGTGTTTCCAGATATCCCGGAATTGCGAAGCGATTATTGTATCGAAGACGGGGAGTGTGAAGAGGGGCGAGTTATCTGGCATGATGACGAAGAGATTTTAATCAACAAGGAAAATTGTCTGAAGTATAATTGGGTGTGGCACGATGAAAAGAAATATTGTGATGTCAATTGAGGAAAAGTATGTTATGATAATTAAGGCTTGAGGAAATAGTAAAATATGGGTAAAAAGTTTATTAATATTTTCGATTGGGGCGTATTTATAGCTTTAACTATTCTTTGTTGTGATTTTTCTTCTGCATCTTTGTCGTCGAGGGCTTTTGCGGCGCAGGTTTTGCCCGAAAATATTGTTGTCCGAACAAAAATTCGCGATAAGGAACGTGAGCGAATTTTTGAGAGTGGCGTATTAGACAGCGGAGCAACGGGTCGGCTTGCGAGGAGCAAGACGAGCAGGTTGCGGAGAACTGCTTTATTTGAAAATACAACTTATATTCAGGCACAGCGTACTGGTGAGAACGGCAAAGCTTATTTTTATTGTGAAAATGGAGAAAAATGTTCCACTGAAGATGTCGCAGTTGAGTATTTTCACAATGCCGGTTTTAAGGTTATGCGTGCAGAGCATTCGTTCTGGCAAGGGATGTATCTTTTGACGTTTTTAGATGAACTGTTTCCTGAAAAATGTTATTGTACAAATGGTAATGATGTTGTTTTTTATGATTTGGAATATTATCAGAATAATGTTTTTGAAAAAGATTTGAAAAGCAAAAAAGCATTGTTAAAAGAAGTTTCGTTGGTTGATTTTATTAACGGCCAAATCGCAAAACACGAGTCTGGTGCGTATATTCGCGAACTTGATGAATGGGAATTTGCGGGTTATAAAAATCCAACGGAATATTTCAAATCACCAATTGTGCAAGAATTTTTGCGGCGGATTGATAATAAAACTTTTGCCAAGGTTGTTTGTCGAATTTTGGACGATGTGACTAACAACCGGGTGGGTACGCCTGATTATGTGGTGTGGAATGATGAAAAGCTTATTTTTGTAGAGGTTAAGCGCAAAAATGAAAGATTAAGCGAGGCTCAAATTGAATGGGCGGAGTTTTTACTGGAAAATAAAGTTTTGTACAAGGTTTTGCGAGTTATGCCTAAAATTAAGCTTGGAGCAATTTGATTATGAAAAAGATATTTGTGAATATTAGAATATTTGTTGTCGGGCTTTTGAGTTTCGTGGCGATGTGTTTTTTATTTCTGATAATGTTAATTCTTTTGGGCGTAGTGTTTTTAAATTTTCCGGCATTTCGTAGCGATTATTGTATCGAAGACGGGGTGTGTGAAGAGGGTCGAATTATCTGGCATGATGACGAAGAGATTTTAATTAACAAGGAAAATTGTCTGAAGTACAATTGGGTGTGGTATGACAAGGGTATGTATTGCAAGGTTGGTAAATGAAAGAATATATTTTTAGTTTTGTAATTTTATTTCTTCTTGGTTGTTTATTTATTGCTGGGATAGATTCTTTGAGACAGTTCAGTGAAATCGATTTTTGCTTGGATAGAGGGAATTGCTGGGATTCTATACGTCAACGTTGTGAAACTGAGCATCAGGGTTATTGTGTGAAAAATGCCCAAGATTGTTCGAGTTTATTCAAGGGCGTTTGGGATGATGAAAAGATGTTTTGTGAGATTCCGTCGTTATAAATTTATATTAAAAAAGGTCAGGGTGCTTGAAGAAGGCGGGCCCTCCTTTTT
>JAZUCM010000123.1:0-63092 GCA_045639085.1 Candidatus Gastranaerophilus bacterium | reverse complement strand
CATACTGTTTAATTCGCTCAAGTTTGGAGCACTTGACCATGTCTTCGTTGTGCCGGCAAGGTTTGTATAACTACTTGCTATACCACAATCCGCCAAATGTGTCGCGTCACAGATATTGTTGATTTTTAGAACTTTTGAAAGGCCTTCGGTTAGGAAAGCTTCCGCAGCCGTATCGGTTGTTGAGCCAGTTGTTGTATCTGTGCTAAACGTTCCATAGCCATTCAACTGTGGCATCATTGCAATGGCTTGGGATAGGCGCGCATAGACCGCCTTACGCTGGGTGTTCCAGGTGCGTTCGTTGATGTTCGCCATCAAACTCGGCAATGTAATCGCCGCGACCACGCCGATGATTGTGAGGGAAAGTAAAATCTCAGCCATGGTGAACGCTAATTTTTGTTTTTCGTTCATGCAAAATCCTTTCTTAACCAATTGGTTAACTTTCAACTATCCATTCGTTTTATAATCATTACACGAGTGTAATGATTTATTTTTATTATACCACTACTATTACATTTATGCAATATCATGAAAAAGAAAATTCTATAAAACTGGGAAAAAGGATTAAAGAGCTGCGTGTTCAACAAAGTGAATCGTTGAACGCTTTTGTTATGAAACGTGGTGGACTCACTACCGCGTCTTGGAGCCGAATTGAGAATGGTAAATTTGATGCCAAGTTTTCTACCATCGTAAAAGTCGCTGCAATGTTAAATATTTCTATTGAAGAGCTTTTCTATGGTTTGTCATTGGATTATACGTTGGAAGAGTAAGGAAGTTAGGAATAAAGTTAATAAGTTAATAAGGGTTAAATTGATAAAGTTAACTCATTAACTTTCGTTCCCCCTCTTGACAAAATCGCGAACATGGTAAATAATGATAATATGTTAAATAAAAATGAAAGTATAAAGAGTTCAATAGGGGGGGGGGGCGCCTCAACAGCCTGATTATACTTGGGTTTCAGCGACCTGTTTTGCCAAAATCTCCGACCCTTGCGAACGCAAGATTACGGAGGTAAACATGAATAAAAATCTTGGATTTACTATGGCGGAGATTTTACTCTCCCTCACAATCATCGGCGTGGTCGCGGCGATTACGCTGCCATCACTAATGGCAAACATTAACGAACGCACATGGAACACACAACGAAAAGCGCTTTACGCCCGCATGAGCCAAGCCATCGCGATGATGCCACAGTTGAATGGTTATGGTGAATACGAAGGAACAAACACCGACGGCTCAGTTACGACAACAAAAGACACGGCAGCCGAGGCTTTTTTAACTGAAGGCTTGAGTAAAGTGCTCAAGATAAACAATATTTGCGACGCAGCGCACTTGGCTGATTGTGGAATTGCGGCGTCATTTACAAACTTGGCAGGCAGCAATATAACTTGGCCTACTAAATTGAGTGAATTAAATTCTCAGTTTACAAGTTCTTTTGTTGATACTTATAGTACGGTTTTTCATAATCCGCAAAGTTATATTGATACAAATGCCGCAGCATTTGAAACTCAAAACGGTGAAACAATAGTTCTCTATTATAATCCTTATTGTACAAGTTATACTGAAGGGAATATTTTTCATTATAGCCAATCAAAAATGTGTGCGAATTTTATTTATGATTTAAATGGCAATAATGGTCCTAACACGGTTGGTAAAGATATTGGTTTTTTGACAGCACTTTATCCGTTGGATTCTGTAGTTGTGTCTCCACAAGTGCTAATGTCAAATGCAGTTTCTTCTGCAATTGGGCAAACTTCTGCAAGTGCTGCCTGTACGGCTCAAAATTCAGAGTCACGTTTGCCTAATATTGATGAACTCAGTTCTATGTTTTATAATCGTGTGTTGTTGGGAATTGATTCTGGTGTATATTTGTCTGGGACTGTTGTGTCGTCCGGTGATGATGGAAAGGCCATGTATCTTTATATGGGTGCAGGAATGCGTGGAGCTGACCTTCGTTCTCGTGAAGGTCTGGCACGCTGTATAAAGCGTTAGCTTTTTGTTTGGATAGATGCATGTATATCTTTTAAAACTATATCTCGCCTATAAACGGCGAGGTTTTTTTAGTCAAGATTTACGGGTTCGCGTTGGATTTTTTCTATCGCTTCGCGAGCGGTGAAGACAAGCCAATCCGGCACGTTCGATATCGTCGTAAATTGTCTTAAAACGTCTACAACACGTTTGAATGAGCGGACAATGTCGCCTTCGCTGACATCCATTTGACCGATAATTGTTTCCCATTCTGCGCCTTCAACCCATAGTTCGATTAATGAAGAAAAATATGTGTTAATATATAGCGGCGCTTCGATAAGGTGGCGGCCTTGAAGTTTTTCCATTCTGCGTTTGATGTTGCGGATTGCGTTAAGCGATTTTCTTACCGGCTCAGAGAATGGCAAAAATGGAAACTCGCCGCGCATATCTTCGGTCGTTATTGTGCACACAACTGCGGCCAATTGTGATGGCGTAAGATTTTCCAGCGCGTTGGAAAAAATAATTTCAGCAAGGAAAAGCTCGTTTTCTGAACGGATTTGAGAAGTCGTAATTCCGCGCTCTGTTGGGTAGTCGTCCACAAGATAGCCAACTTCCGTAAGGGCGTTTCTATGGGAGAGAAACTTATTCCAGAAAATGTCACGTTGGCGTTCGATTTCTTTTTCGAGTTTGCGTTTGTGGTTGCTTATGCGCGCAATGACTTCAATATTTTTTGAGTGTTTTTTGAAAAGTTTGCAATTGTCACAGCAAAACGTGTGCATTTTTTCGAGATTTTTTTTGTTGTCGCGTGAAAATTGAATCGCTTCTTGCGGGATTTTTCTGTTTTTTGCGTTTTCTTGGCGAATAATTTTTTTGTAAGTTTCTTTATTTTGAAGGTATAGATTTTTGATGCTCAAGTATTCGCGCAATGTGTCGTCATTCTTTGAGTGCGGACAGATGATAACGCGTTCTTCAAGTTGCGCATCGTACAATTCGTTTTGTTTCAAAAGAGGGAAAAGCCTTGAACCTGTTGAAAAATAGCCAAAACTCTTCATTATAAGCTCTTTAGCCTCATCGAGTGAGAAACGTTGCAGAAGGTTTAAAACCATTGAATAACTCGGTGAAAAGCGGCTTTCAAGCGGGTTTGCATTGCTCAAAACTAATTCTGCTACTTCTTCCGGGGTTTGGAAATAACTACCGACGACCGTTACATAGCCGATTTCATCCATGCCACGACGTCCGGCGCGACCTGACATTTGTAGGAATTCGCTGGCGGTAAGCATTCTGTGCCCGGTATCGGTACGTTTGCTTACGGCGCTTATAATGGTTGAACGGGCTGGCATGTTTATTCCGGCCGCAAGGGTTTCGGTTGCAAAAACGACTTTGATTAAACCTTTTTGAAATAGTTTTTCAACTAAAATCTTCCAAGACGGTAAGAGTCCTGCGTGGTGAGATGCAACCCCTTGGCAAAGATATTCGATGTGTTTGTTGTTGTACAAATATGGGTTTTCGGCAATGTATTCGTCGATAAATTGGCGAATTTGTGCTTTTTCGCCTGGTGTAACAAGGTCTAAGTATGCGCAACTCTCCATTTGTTCATCACATTTTTTGCGTGAAAAAGTGAAGTAAATTGCCGGTAACATGTCTTGTTCGTGGAGGTTTTTGACAATTTCTTTCACATAATTTTTCTGTTGTTTTAGTTTGCCTCGGTTGCCGAAAGGTCGTTTTTCAGGCTTGATTTTTGAATTAAGCTGTCCGCTAGGGGTTAAAAGCGGCAACAATTTTGTTGGTTGTGAGCTGTCAAAGTAATAAAATCTAAGAGGAACCGGCCTAAAATCTGTGTTAACGAGTTCTGTTTTGGAATGAACGGAATTAATCCAGTCGGTGAGCTCATCAGCGTTTGCAACGGTTGCAGAGAGCGCAACGATTTGAATGTTTGTCGGACAATATATAATGCTTTCTTCCCAAACCGTTCCGCGTTGCTCGTCGTTCATATAGTGAACTTCGTCTAAAATTACGTATTTAACATCTTTTAGATTATCTGCAACTGCTCCAAGGTTTGTGCCGTATAGCATATTACGGAAAACTTCGGTCGTCATGACAACAATTTGGGCGCCACGATTAATTGAAGTGTCGCCGGTCAAGAGTCCGACTTTGTCAGAACCGTATTTTTCAGAAAAATCGTAATATTTCTGGTTTGAGAGTGCTTTAAGCGGGGTTGTGTAGAAAACGCGTGTTCCGTTTTTTAAAGCCTCATGAATTGCGTGTTGCGCAATAACTGTCTTGCCGGCACCGGTTGGCGCGCATACCACAACACTTTTGCCCGAACTTATATGTTCGCAGGCTTCTTTTTGAAATTCATCAAGTTCAAATGGAAATTCGTACATCTTACCCCTCGCTATTCCCTTAAATTAAAGATTATCACGAATAACTCCGCTTGGCAAGAGTTTTCACTAAGGATATTGACGGGATGAATGGAGAATTCTTAAAATTAGGAGTTTATCATCAAGTGTTTGATATACAATGATGTAGGGGTATTTTGTGAGAACATATTCTCGAGTGCGCAAAACCTTGCCCAGTCGCCCGATTTTGGGGTTGTTGGGTATTGTGTCTTTGATGTGATTGTTGATATCGTTCAATATCTTATCTGCAACAATGGGATTGATTAAACTTATGTAATTTTTTATCTCTCTTAAATCCTTGCGGGCCGGTTTGGCGAAGATAATCTGGTATTTAGTCATCGAAGCCGAATTCCTTTTTTATTTCTTCATAAGTTACAACTTCACCATTTTCCACCGCTCGCAGCCCTTCTTGCACGGCGCGAATATGCCAGGCTTCGACGTTTAGGTATTTATCTAAAATATCTTGGGCAACTTCCATTTCAGAAAGCCCGGTTGCATTAGCAATTTCTTGCAGTGTATTTTTTGTGTTTTGTGATAAATTTAGAAATAACGGTTCTGAGGACATCATATTCTCCTTTTGAGTTTATTATAACATATTTTTTGTTCTATTTCAAGCGGAGTAGTTTGGCGGTGTGATTTACAAAAAGTTACAAATAGTGTCATTCCCGTTGTTGTGGTGATTTTTCTCTTCTGGCAGGACTGTGCGTAAGGTGTCTAACTTGATTTTGGGCATGCTTTGGGTTATGATGTTGGCGTGGCAACTTTTTAGTGCCATTGGGGCAAAGTTCCCGACTGCAATTTACAATTTTGAGGGTTATTATTTTGTTTATAAAAAAAGTTTGTATGATATTTACCTTGATGTTTATGTTGGCTTGTACACAGGCTAATGCAGCAACTGTTGAGGAGATTAAGACTACGATTGTTAATCAGGCTATCGAGATGGGAGTCGATCCGGCTCTTGCGTTGAGTATTGCGAAAGTTGAGTCTAATTTTCGGCAGGAGGCCCGCAGTGCACACGGTGCGGTGGGAGTTTTTCAGCTTATGCCTTCTACTGCAAGAAAAATAGGTATAAATCCTTATTCTATGGCGGACAACATTAGAGGCGGGTTGAAGTATTACTTGATGATGTACAGAATGTTTGGTTCTGTGGAGTTAGCGCTTGCGGCGTATAATGCCGGGCCGGGTAATGTGAAGAAGTATAATAATGCGGTGCCGCCGTTTGGTGAAACTCAGCGTTTTGTTCAAAAAATTATGGCTTTGCAAAGTGTACATAAAAATGATCCGGCTGTCTTGCAGGCTATGGCTCCAAAACCTGTTATAAAGCCTCAAGTTACTGAAACTGAGGTTGAGGAAGTTGTTTCAGAGGTTCAGGAGGCTCAAGAAGAGGTTGTTGATATTGAACAACAAAAAGCGTCTTCGATTATTATTGAGACAATTATTCAGGAAACAACCGCTATTTAGTTATGAATATTTGTTTGTTTTTTGGCACGTTTAATCCTATTCATAACGCGCATCTTAGGATGGCGGAACATGTTCTTAGTACTTTTGGAGTTGGGAAGGTTGTTTTTGTTCCGGCGTTTATACCACCACACAAGCGATTCGAAGATACGCCACAAGAGCGTTTGGAGATGGTAAGAATTGCGGTTTGTTCTAATGAGAAGTTTGAAGTTTCGGATATTGAGTTTAGATTGGCCAAAACTTCATACACTTATTTGACGATTTTGGAATTGAAAAAATTGTATCCCGATGTTGAAAAGTTTAATTTTCTTATTGGGACGGACGCTTTTGAAAAAATTGAAACCTGGTTTGAGGCGCATAAATTAAAGAATTTCTTGAAATTCATTGTCTTTAGGCGCGAAAATGATTGTAATCTGTCGCGCTTTGAATATTTGAGGGCGAAAGGGTTTGATTTTGTCTTTACAACTTTGGACTTTTGTGATATTTCTTCAACAGAAATAAGAGAGCGCATAATTAAAGGTGAAGATTTGGACGGTTTGGTCCCGAAAAAAATTGAGGATTATATTAATGCAAAAGGCTTGTATAGATGATATTAAGAAATATTTAAAAGAAAATTTGACGGACGAAAAATATCGGCATTCGTTGGGTACTGCGCTGGCGGCAAGGGCTATTGCTCAAAAAGTTGGGTATGACGAGGAAAAGGCTTATTTGGCCGGGTTGCTTCATGATTGCGCAAAAAATATGAATTGTGACGAGATGTTGGGGTTGTGTTGTGACTTGTCTTTCCCGCTTGAAGAAGGCGAAAGCGAAAATCATAAGATACTTCACGCGCCTGCTGGTTGTGTTTTGGCGTGTAGCAAATTTGCCGTTGATGATGAGGAGATTTTAGGAGCAATTCGTTGGCATACCTTGGGTAAGGTCGATATGTCTCTTTTAGAAAAAATAGTTTTTCTTGCTGATAAAATTGAGCCGGAAACTCGCGGAAAAGAAGATTATGAGCGTCGTCTCGCCTGTCTTGATGCTCCTAATGGATTAGAGCGAGAAATTCTTGAATGTTACGCGTATACGATTAAAAGTTTGGTTGATAGAAGATTAAAAATTTGTTCCAAAACGATTGAGGTTTACAATAATCTGTTAAAATTCGTGAAATAATGTAACATTACTATACAAATTATATTTTTCATGCTAGAATTACTTTGAAGGAGCGAGTTTTTCGATGAGAATACTGGAGATAAAAAATAGTTTAGTTAAAATTTCTTATGAGGTAGAGGATAATCTTGCACTGTCCGGGTTTGCTATTATTGAGGATGTAAATACCCCTTATGTTGCGCAGGTCGTTAATTTGAAGGCGGAAAACGGTCGCAACTTTGCGGTGTTAAAATTGTTGTTTACGTTTAACAACGAGGGTGTGTTGAAACCTTATAACGGTACGATTCCTTCCCTAAATGCAACAATTACGAAACTGCCGTCAGAGGAATTGTTGGCGGTGTTGCCGATGGATAACCCGATTTATCTTGGTTTATTGGCTCATCAGAATGCACCTTTTAAGTTTGATTCTTCTGTTTTGCAATCTAATTTGTTGATTTGTTCAAATAATGTTGATAACTCAAGTAAAATCTTGAGCAATATTTTGCCTCAAATGGTTGATGAGGGTAAAAAAGTTGTTCTTCTTGATGTTAACGGTGATTTTGCGTCTGAAGAAAACTTTATTTTTGGTAAAAATTTCCAGCTTCCGCTTAATGCAAAATTTTTGGATTATATTTTTGAAAATGATTTGGATGGTGTGGAGCCGGTTAGTAAAGCGGTTATTCAGGATATTTTTAAGGAAATTAAGGATTATATCGAAACTCTTCCTCAAGGTTATTTGCCGCTTGATTTGTTTATTAACGTTGTACAACAACAGTATAAAGAAACCGCGATTGCTGAATTGGTCTTGTTAAAAAATAAACTTTTAAAATACCAAGAGGCTCGTGTTTTTGCCTCAGGTAATGACGATGTTGAGATGTTTAGAAGTAAAGTCGCTCATTCCGATTCTTTGATTGTGGATGTTTCTGTTGTCGACGTTAAGCTTCAAAAGCTACTCATTCCGTACCTGTTTGATTGTATTTCAACTGTTAATGCGGATACTTTTGTGTTAATCACAATGAACAATGAAGTTGCAGACAAAAAATTACTCAGAAAAACTTTAGAGTTTAGAAATATTTATACGACAATTATTTGCGGACACGAGTTCAAGTATTTGCCTGATTTGAAACAAATTATCCAGAATTTAATTTTGTTTGCGCCGCAAACGTTGCAACATGATTTTGCGAATTATAATACGTTCCTTGCAAAATTAAACTCCGATGAATTTATTGTTTATGGGCCTGCAACTCAGCAAATTCCGTTTATTGTTCAGTACAAACCTTATGATGAACTGGAGGAACTTGACAGAGCAAACCAAGAGGCTGTTCACGAAGATATTGTTGAAGAAGAGCAAGACACTGTAGAAGACGTCTTACCTGCGGCTTTACCTGTTACTGAAGAAGATGATGCGGTTGAGCACGAAGAGCCTTCTATAATAGATAATGAGCCTTCTATCGTTGGCATGCCGGAGGTTGAACCTGTTACCTTGGAAGATGCGCTTACTTACAGTGGGGACAATATTGCCGATGAAGAGTTTGTCGCAGATGAAAGTGCAGAGTTTAATGATAGCGACAATGAACTTGAAATTGCTGTTGAGGCGGAAGATGAGGCCACACCCTTTTCCGACGTCGAAAACATCTCACTCGATATTAACGAACCTTCTGAATTTGAGCAAGAGGCTATTGAAGAGCGCGAAGCATTAGAAGAACAGGTTGCCAAAGATGTTGATGCCGCATTTTATACAAAGTTTGAGGAAGAATCTTTAGATACTGAAAATGACGTGAATCCTGAGGTCTTGATGGATAATGATTCTGACGTTGAACTTACCGACAGTGACTTGGATTTTATCCAGTCCATGCCATTAGAGGATAATACTCAGGAGATTTATTCTGCTGATGATTTTATTCAGGATGATTTAGAGGTGATTTCAACAACTGATGAATTAGAGACTGACGTTTTGAGTGATGACTCGATAGATGATTTAAATGTTGACAATTCAGATGTATTTACGGATGAAACCGATAGTGCTACCGATGAATCTCAGATGGTGCCGATTTATACGCCTGAAGAGTTCAGCGAGACTGCAGAAGATGCTCCGTTGTTTGAGTCCGGCGATATTGTTACTCACCCTAAATACGGCCAAGGTGTCGTAGAAAAAATGATTAATTACGGTAACAAAACCCTTTGTTCAATTAGTTTTGTTAATATTGGCCGCAGATTGCTAGATCCGAGTTTGTCCGAACTAACATTGATGAGTCGCGGTGGAGTGATAGTAAATTAGGAATAAAATTTAAAAAGCCTCTTCATCAGTGAAGAGGCTTTTTGCTATATTTCTTTATATCCGTTTAAAAGGTTTTGCGAAAGATTTTTAATCGGTTGATTAAATTTCTGATCAATGAATTTGAATATGCCATCAAATCCTTCAAAATTGCCATCGAAACCTAGTTTATTCATTATGCCGGTGCGTTGGTTTAGGTCATTTAACTTTTTGGTGTTTGCAGCGATTTCGATTTCGTTGCCGTTACTAATTAATGAACCTTTAATATCATAGGCTTGGCTTGAACTGTCGGTTGAAACTCTAAGTTCTGCGTTTTTCATATCGAAACCGTCATCCATTTTGTAAGATGCGTTCAGTTTTAGCGCTGGTAATTCACCAATATTTTCGCCAATCACAAGGTCAAGATTTGCACTTGGTTTTGAATCAAATGAAAGAAAGCCGCGTCCGTGTAATAATGTCATTCCTTTGTTTTCGCCCAGGTCAATATAGCCGGTAACTCCGTTATTTCGGCCGGTAAGAGTCATAAGAAATTGTGGTTCTTTCAGTCCTAAATCGTTCACGAATTTCGTTAGTTCCGGGTTTCCTTCAATCTGGTTGTTTTTCATATGCCACTTTAGGGTTTCACCTGATTGCATAAAAGCTTTGTATGCCTTTGCTGGTAATATAAATAACTTTGCTCCGTCTATTTTTTTAGTCATTATTTCAAATCCTCTTTACTAAATTACTTGAGGCTAAAAACGTGTAAAGAAGGATTTTTGCTATATTATTTCTAAAATGTTACAATTTATCTGTCCGAACAATTTTCTATCCGCGCAAATTAGACGCGCCTTTTAGGTAAACGTATTGTGGAACGAAGTAGTCTTCGCAGTTAAGAACGATAAGAATTCTTATACATTTTTCGATTGCGCCGTCGATGTGCGCTTCATTAAAACAGAGCATGGCGACGTCTGTCCAACCGCGCTCGAGTCGGGCGAATTTTGCCGGAAATGCGGCAGTAAGATCCGGGGTTAGGGTGAATATTGTGTGAGAAATCATTGATTTGTCAATATTATTTTTTTCAATAATTTCGTCAAGAAGTTTTAGAGTTCCGATTCGGATTGCTTCTGCTGTGTTTTCTTCAACGGTGATAGCACCGCGTATTCCTTTTGTAATCATAAGTCCTACTTTCTAAGTCCGTTTGCCCAATCTTTTGCTAACATTTCCCCTTTGCCTTCTGGTTTAACTTTTGTGAGTAAAAGGCTGCCAGTGCCACACGCGATTTCGACGCCTTCTTTGGAAATTTTGATAAATTCTCCCGGATTGCCAGAGTTTTGGAGCACTTTTGATTCTAGGATTTTAATAGTTTTTCCATTATGTTCAAAATATGCACACGGGGTTTTGTAAATGCCACGCACGAGATTGTGGATTGTTTGGGCGTCTTTTGACCAATCAACCAGGCATTCTTCTTTGGTGAGTTTGTTGGCGAAACATACGCCGTCTTCGCATTGTTTTTCGGGTGAAATTGTTCCTTGGGCGAGGCCTATGAGTGTTTTTTCAAGGAGCTCAGGGGATTTTTCGCTTATTTCTTCAAACAAGTCAATGCAGGTTGTATGGTCGCAAATTTCAATTACTTGTCGCATGCAAACATCACCACAGTCAAGTCCCAGTTCGGTTATCATTGTGCAAATGCCGGTTTCTCTATCTCCGTTCATAATTGCGCGTTGAATTGGGTTTGCGCCGCGATATTTTGGCAGAAGTGAGGCGTGAAGATTTATTGTTTCGAATTTTGGAATATCCAGAACCTCTTGTGATAAAATTTGGCCAAAGGCAAAAGTTACAAAGAAGTCGGGGTTTAAGGCCTTTAGTGCTGAGATTGTTTCTTCGGACTTGCGGATGGATTTGGGTTGGAAGACCGGAATATTATTTGCAAGCGCAAATTCTTTAATTGGCGACATTGTCAATTTTTGGCCGCGCCCTGCCGGTTTATCGGGTTGAGTTACTACGGCTAAAACATTGATTTTGTCGCTGCGATAAAGATATTCCAGCGAGTTCAGGGCGATTTTGGGTGTTCCGAAAAAAACTATATTTAACATTTTTAATCCTTAATTAATCTATCTTGTTCAAGTTTTGGCAAATTGTGCTTTGCAAGTTCTTGCTCGGTGAGATTTTCATCTGCGCACCGATCAACAAAGAGTATGCCTTCTAAGTGGTCAAATTCGTGTTGAATCGCGCGTGCAAGAAGAGAGCCGTCCTTGGCTTCCAAGACAAAACTCCGTCCTTTAAGGTCAATAGCTTTAACCATGACATTTTCAGCTCTTTTAACGTCGGCAAACACATCCGGAAAACTTAGACAACCTTCTTGTGTACAAATTGAGCCGGATTTCTTGATTATTTTAGGGTTAATAAAAACTTGCGGATTAAGTGGTTCGTTTTCGCTGCTAACATCAATTACAAAAATTCTTAGATTAACCCCGATTTGCGGTGCTGCAAGCCCGACACCATTGGCGCTGTACATTGTTTCAAGCATATCGTGGACTAAATCTTGGATTTTTTTTGAAACTTTTGAAACTTCTTTTGAAGGCTCTCTTAAAGGCTGTTCGCCATATTTTAAAATTCTTTTTATTGCCATAATTCCACCTCTTGTCAAAATTATAATACAAAAAAATGAACTTTTCAAAAAGTTACTCGTTTTATAATCAGAAAGGCAAAGTAAGGTGAAGTGTATGAAGAAGATAGCGGTATTATTAGTTTTTTTAGGATTATTTGTTGTTGGCACAGATGTGTTTGCGGCTTCGATTGCGGATAAAGGTACGCAAAAAGGGGTTGTTGTTCAAACTCGTCACGGCTGTCCCGGCGGTGGTCATGGCGGCGGCCCGGGAATGGGAGCTGCAAAGGGTGGACATCACGGAATGAGGCCTTCCGGCGGGCCGGGAGGCGGTCATGTTCGTCATCATGCCGGCCCTGGTGTTAGACCGATTGTGCATCACCCGCCAAAACCTCATCGTATTGGGCATGGGCCGCGCCATCCGCGGGTGTACGTAGGTGGAAGAATTGTCCGTCATCCGTATTTATATGACTGCATAAATCCGTTAGGTTTTTATGATCCGTATTATTGTGGTTATTATGCGCCGGCTTTGCGTTTCGCGTTTCCAAATGTTGGAGTTTCAATAGGTTTCTAATACCCTGGGGAATTTTCGCTGTGATATTGGCGAAAATTCCCCTTGTTTAATCCTTTAGGGCTAGCAATTTATTTTTTTATCTTGTTTTATATATAATAATGGGAAAAGGTATCTTATGAAAAAATTTTTGAATTGTATTTTGTCTTTAATGGTGTTGTTAATTGGAACATCGGCGTTTGCGGCTTATTCGGCAACAAGTGGTGTTCAACAATTTCGTGGAATGCGCATTGAAAGATACTCCAAGGGCGGCACATTTAATATGGCAAAGCATCACGTTGTTGCGCCTGCGGTCGGGCATGTTAATATGACCGGGCAAGCGCAATTGGTGGGGTATTATCCAAAACGTCGCAGCTCAAAGATGATTCCGCGCAAAGACGGGCAGTACAAAACTTATGAGCGTAAAACGGTTGCGCGTCAGACGCAAAACAAAACCCGATACCGTAATACTACTAATAAAACTCGATATAAACGTCCGGCTTACAGAAACAAAACTTTGGCCACTAATTAGTTGATTTCAATTATTATTTCAACATTACCATAAGAACTGAGATGTCTGCCGGTTTTACTCCGCCAATGCGGGATGCTTGTGCGAGGTCTTTTGGACGGATTTTTTCCAGTTTTTGTTTTGTTTCGGTTGAAATATGTTCGATTTTAGAGTAATCAATATCGTCAGGAATTTTAAATTTTTCGAGTTTTGACGATTGTTCGATTTGAAACTCTTGGCGCTTTAAGTAGCCGTCGTATTTGACCAAAATTTCCACGCCTTCGCAAACGTCTTGCGGTAAAGAAATTGCGTTGGAATCAAGTTCTTTGATTACTTGATAAGTTATGTTGGGCCGTTTTAAAAGTTCCGCAACTTTTATTCCGCGCTCGATATGCTCATCATATTTTGCCAGAATTGCGTTTGTTTCCTCTGTTGCAGAAACTTTCGCTTCTTTTATTCTGGAGATTTCTTGTTGAATTGCGTTTTGTTTGTTTTTAAATACGGTAAATTGTTCATCATCTATGAGCCCAAATTTGTGTCCAACCGGGGTTAGGCGCTCATCTGCGTTGTCTTGTCTGAGCAAAAGCCGGTATTCGGAGCGAGAAGTCAGCATTCTGTATGGCTCGTCGATGTCTTTGGTTACTAAATCATCAATGAGCGTGCCGATGTAGGATGAACTTCTGGAGAGTTCAAGCATTTCTTTGTCGCAAATATAATTGAATGCGTTTATCCCCGCAATTAGGCCCTGTGCTGCGGCTTCTTCGTAGCCGCTTGTTCCGTTGATTTGTCCGCCAAAGAACAAACCTTGCACCTTTTTGGACATAAGTGAATGTGTGGTTTGAACGGCTGGAATGTAATCATATTCAACTGCATAGGCCGGCTTTATGACGTGCGCTTTTTCCAGGCCCGGAAGAGTTCTTAGCATTTGCACTTGAACGTCGGCCGGAAGGCTGCTTGAAAAGCCTTGAATATAGACTTCGTACGTGCTTAGGCCTTCGGGTTCGATAAAGATGTGGTGGGAAGGATTTTCGCTAAAACGTACGATTTTGTCTTCTATTGACGGACAGTAACGCGGACCGACACCTTGAATAAGACCTTGGTACATAGGTGATTTGTCAAGATTTGCTTTTATAATTTCGTGCGTACGTTCATTTGTGCGAGTCAAGTAGCATGGAACCTGTTTTCTAATTGGGCGATTAGGTCTGAAAGAGAAAAACGATAATTCCTGATCACCCGGTTGAATTGTCATTTTTGAATAGTCAATTGTGCGAGCATCAACGCGCGGTGGAGTTCCTGTTTTAAGTTTTTTTGTAATGATTCCGTAGCGGTTTAGGGATTCAGAGAGTCCTAAAGCCGGCATTTCACCCAGTCGACCGGCCGGGTAAGCGTTGAGGCCTACAAAAATTCTGCCGTTAAGTGAGGTCCCGGTTGTCAAAACAATTGCGCGGCATTTGAATTCAATTCCAAATTCGTCGATAGCGCCAACAATTTTGCCGTCTTTTACAATAATTTCTGTTATGCAGGCTTGTCTGAGCCAAATATTTTCGTTGCTCTCAACAAGATTGCGCATGTAATTAGTGTATTCTTTTTTGTCGGATTGGGCCCGAAGGGCTCTAACAGCAGGTCCTTTTGAGGAGTTCAAAACTTTCATTTGGACATAAGTAGCATCTGCTGCAACTCCCATAACGCCGCCAAGCGCGTCGATTTCACGGACTAAAGTTGATTTCGCAGGTCCACCAACCGCAGGGTTACAAGGCATGAGTGCAATGTTGTCAACATTAAGTGTCGCAAAAAGAACTTTAGCTCCGAGTTTTGCACAAGCCAAAGCCGCTTCACATCCGGCATGACCGGCGCCGACAATTATTATATCATATTCGTTATTGAGGTAATTCATAATTAAATTATACGCAAAAATTATCTTGAAACAAGCGACAATTTTTCACCACAGGCCATATTGTTGTTTTTTGTTACATAAAGATTATTTTTGCCAACGCCCAGATTTGTAAATTGCGGGTTGTATAAGAATTTACGGCCTTTGAACGAGATGTTTTCAACTTTATGTTTAGGGTCGTGGTAAAGAATTAGCGTATTGCCTTCAATTTCAATTGGAGCTTCTACGTATCTTCCGTCAGTATCTTTTACGCGGTGCTTGATGCAGTATTCGTTATAATCATTTTTTTCGACCACATAAATATCGTTCAAGTCGCTGTTGTCTTTTCTTGAATCTAAAAATACGGTTTTTAGAGGTAATCCGGCCGGTAAACCGACGTTAAGTTCACGACCTTCAACGCCGCTGTAGCCTTCTTTTGAAAGATTGATTTCATCTAAAGTTACAACGTTTGGAATATGTTCATCTAACGGTGAATGTTGTTCGCCCAGGCCGCTTACGTTAAATAAAGATATTGTCATTTTGCCGGCTGTATTTTCGCGCAAAATTGTCGGAATTGCGACATCGCCGTTTTCATATTCACCCTGTTGAAGTTTTAGCGGGAAAATCGCACCATCGTTCAGCGCTTCAAGTTCAGGACGTTTTCTTTGGTACATAATACGTCGTAATTCGTTGTTATTTTCGGTAATAAATTTACGTTTTTCCGGGCTGTGCTTATCTGCCCATTCGTTATGCAGGTAAGAACGGTTTTGGAGCGTTAAGTTTTTTGTTTCGTATTCATAACCGGTAGAACCCAGTTCGTCGCCGGAGTATAGTGTCGGATTACCCGGAAGTGCGACCAAAAATTCCATCATTGCGTTATATTTTTGGTACGCCGGTGTCATTATACGTTCGAAAACTTTTTCTGAAAGAATATTTAATTCTCTGTCTGAAATTTCTGCACCGGCTCTTTTAGCGTTATCCAGGGTTAAATCTATTGCCATATCAATCGGTTTGACGCCAAAAGAATCCATTTCGTAAGGCTTTTCGTCGAATTTGCCGTTTGCAATTTCTGTTAAAGAGTCTATGATTACGTTTTCAAGGTATGCCGCTCTTTCTTCATTGATGATTCCGTCATTTTTAAGAGAAGCTAATTCCGTGAAGAAACCGTTGCGCAGTGTGTAAACCATTGTAAGGTCTTTTGCGCTGCGTCTTGAAAAATGGAATTGCTTGAAATCCGCATATTCCGCATCGTAATCACCCGTAAGAAGTCTTGCCGCCTCAAGTTGCATGTCTGAGCCTGTCCAGTGGTTTTGTAGTCCGTGGAACATTTCAGGATCAAGAGCCAACATGTGCAGCGCACGCGTGTTATCGTGGTTATTCAAGAATGTATAAGAAAACGTTAACGCTGACTGTTGAGCGGAGCGCAAAAATCCACCTTCAGGATTGATTATTTGCAAGAAAAGTTTTTTGTCCAAATATTGATCGCCGTTTGTCGAACTTTGGCCGTTGTTAAAGTTCTTTGCGAAAATTTCCGGCAATGCGCTAAAGAAATAATCGTAGTTCGCAACGGATGTTAATCTTGAATCGGTAAGAAATTTGCCGATTAAGTTTGTTTTGTTTGTATATCTTTCTGAACCATCGCCGTAAGCGTCGTACAACTCATTCATGTCTGTAAGTTCTGCGACCATGTATGAATGAGGGTTTTCTCTTAAAACGTTGTCAGCAAATTTTTCCCAGAAAGAAGTAACTTGTCCAAAAATCGTATCAAAATAGCTTCCGTCGCTGTCTTCCGGGTCCATATCTCTTAGAGAATCTACGTCTGCGACGTCTTTTGCAGCGTCAATACGCCAATCCAAACCTGATTGACTGCGTTCTACAATCGCTTCTGCGAGGCGGAAACTGTTTGCGTTTGTTCCCTTAATTTTCTTTTTAAGAGCATCAGCAAGCGCTTCGCGGTCGCTTTCAGAGATATCTTCTATTCCAGCACTGATTCTTTTTATTAGTTGGTGGGCTTCGTCTTCGGCTGAAATTCCTTTAACCCCGATTTCTTCAAGACTTAATTTTTTTAAACGCTCGTAATCGTAGGAAATGTCGCCGTTGTCAGTTGTTTGGAAACGTGGAGCCGGACAAAGCGATTTAATAATTGCGTATTTTAAAATTTCTTCAGCCAAAATCGGAACAACGAAATTGCCGTATTCAGTATTGTTTGTTCCGTCGTGGATTTTTTGGTTTGCCGGGCGCTCTTTATCGTTGTTCAATCTGTTGATTATATCCAGCGCAAACTCCGTTAAAACTCCGGGTTCGCCGGTGTTTTTGTCGATAAACAATTTGTTTGTTTCGTTGTAGACTTTTGTGTATTTGTTGCGCAAATGAGGGTTGCCGATTTCATTAAGATAAAATCTGTCGTGGACAACATAATCGTCGATATTTTCGCGATAAAGTTCCGGTTGGCCGATGAAATCTTCTTTGTGTGAACGTTTTGTTATGTAAGGCGTTGCCATAATCGCACTGATTTCGTCGCCAAGTTCAATTGAATCCATTGGAACGTTCATCATATATTGTGCGACTTGGTCTTGGAATTTTCTTTGATTTTTGTTGCCTTTTATGTCATATCGGCCGTTGAGGATATATTTTACGGTATCTTCGGACATGTTTTGTTTCAAGCGCTCAGGGAAAACGCCGGAATTTACTTTTTTGATGATTGTTTTGTATGTTTCTTTCGGGTTGTTTCCGTCGACGTGTTTCAGGTTTTGGGCAACGTGAAGGTTTAAAATATCTTTCGTTTTCTTGGTCCAGTAATGAGCGGATGTGACGACGTAATCACGTGCTTCGATGGCTGAGTTGTTTAATTCACGCACATATTCTTTTTGCTCAATTCCCGGTTTCATAGACAAAATATTGTCCATATCGTTATTTGATAGGAAATAATGGATTTTTGCTATGTCGAAATTAGAGTTCCAAGTGTCGAAGTTACCTTCAATTTTGTTGTCGAGTTGTAGGTTTGAGAATTGAGATACAAATTTTGTTCCCATGCCGGAATAGAGTTCGATTTTTTCTTCTGAACTTCTGTTGTATTCGTTTAAGCGTTTAACATTTTTGTCGTATTCTTCTACATTAATTTTAATTCTATATGGAACAACGGTGTCGTTGTGAGTACTTTTGGAAAGTGGTTCTTCATAAAAGTCTTTGTCGTAATGCTTGATAGGTTCTTGCGGATCAAGTTTGCTTCCGTTTACAAGATCCTTGTCGTAAATCTCAAAATATGTCGGTTTATTCGGGTTATATTTCTCGTTTTTCTGTTGAACATATTCGCCATTCTTATCTTTTACGTATGAATATTTTGGGTTGACGAGTCTGTGTGATAAAAAGTCCGTATTTTGGGCAAAAACACCGAATAAGATCTGATCATTCGGATTCATTCTGAACCAGTTGAAAAACGGAGAATCTTCTTTCCACTTTAGTGCGTGGTGGAAGTGAATCCCTTCTAATCCTTCATTTACAAATGCGCCGTCGGAAACCAAGGTCTTACCTTTTGCAAACAGTGATTTTGTAAGTGAAGTATAATTGTTAATATTACCGATGGAATGTGCCATTTGCATACAGTTTTTGTTCCAGTACGCGTGGTGCGTTCTGGAGTCATCCGTGAATAGTGGTAAGCTTACGATTCTGTCGTATGGGTCAAACGCGCCTTGTTCTAATTTTTTCTCTATGCCGGCAAGTGAGCCGCCCATTTTGTTCGAAAAAAGCCTGATGTTTCGTTTTAAATCGTCATAGTTTTCGTTGCGAATGATGTCATTATCAGCATCGTATACCCATTGTGGTGCAAGCGTGTCAGGAATTACCAGCATCATAGAACCGCCACGGCTTACATCCGAGTTTGGAACGTAGAGATTGTATAAGTTTTCGTCAACGGAAGATGTTTTATCTATTCTGTCATCAAGTAATGTCCCGGCATCGACCCCATATTGAGAGATTTGTCCTGTTGATTTGTTGACAAGTTTGTAGTGGTAGGCAAACGGTTCGTCTTCCATGACGCCGAATTCTGCGTGGATATTTATCTTGTTTTTGCCCGGAAAAAGTTTTTTGCTCTCTGTGTTGTCACGTAAATTCGTGAATTTCTGGCCGTTAAGATAGTAGTTGCCGGATTCCTCATCGCGTTCAACCATCGCAATTTCAAGGTAACATTCGGTTTCGTTAGGGTCAAAAGGGAATGAAAATTCGCCGGTACGAACACCTTTATCATTTTTGTACGGCTTGTAGCCTTCAAACGAAATATTCTTATTGTACTTATTTATATAGTTTGCAGACTCTAAATTTATTTTCACGAAAATGCCTCCACAACACAGAAATAATTACGTAACTGAAAAAAAATTTTTGCCTTTTTATGAGGATTCAGGATGAAATTTTTACAATTCTTAAACTAATTAATCAATAATTTTTCCGCCAAAAACGTCCAAAACCATGTTTACCGTGTCAGAGTGCATATAATACTCTTCGGAGTGCGCGTTATAGGAACTCAATTTTGTTTCTTTTTGGGCATTTTCAAGTTCTTCTGTGATATTTACATCCTCGTTAGGCGCTTGTTTTTGTTCTGCTTGTTGAGGCTTTATGTTTTGTGGCGCTGGTGATGCAGCCGGCTTTGGCGTTTGTTGGGTTGTTTGTGACGTCGTTTGGGCACTCTGGCCTAGCCTGGGAGACACCTCAGGCTCTCCTGCTTTCGGAAGTCGAACTGTTAAAGTAACTTCTTTGCCATACATAGTGTTAATCGCATTTTGTAAGACTTCTCGTTTCGCCCCATCAGTAAACTGTTTGAGAAAAATCTCATTTTTAACGGCCAAAACTACGTGTTCATCGTTAATATCGACTGGATTAGCCCATTGTTTAAGGAGGGCACGGGTTGGAGCGCTTGAAATATTTTCCAAAAGTCGTCCCCAAAGTGAAGCCAAGTCGTTTCCGCCGGGTGCTGGTGCTGCGGATGTCGGCATTGGAGAAAAATCGTCACTCGGCGCCGCTTGTGGTTGTGGTGCCGGACTTGAAACTTGTTGTGTCGGCTTAACTTGCGATGGCGCAGGACTTGGTTTTGCTACCTGAGCCGGAACAGGTTGTGGCCTTGAGGCAACACTTGGTCTTGAAGGCGCGTTTGCTGCGGCTTGTGGCATTGCTACAGCACCGCTTTCAAGGCGTGTAATTCTTTCTTGTAATTCAAGAAGAGATGTGTTTTGTGCCAAATTCGCAAGGTCAATAACCCCGACTTCAAGCCAAAGTTTAGGATTATTTGTCGTTTTTAATTCTTTTATGTATTCGCAACACTTGTTGACTAAGAAAATAATTTGATGCGCATTCAAAGTCGCACATTGTTTGCTTAAAGCTTCAATTTGTAAATCGTTAAGTTGTGAAAGTTCAATTGCGATTTCTTTTGAACATGTTTTGACAACCAACAGATTTCTAAAATAATCCAAAAGGTTTGTTAAAATTTGCACCGGTTCGTTGCCGGAATTGTACACTTTTTCGAGTATTTCAATTGCCTCGTTTGGTTTTGACTCGATAATTTTCTGAGAAAATTCGTTAAGCAAATCAAAAGACAAACGGCCCAACAAGTTGTCGATTTCAGCGGTTGTGATTTCGCCACCCAGAACGCTTAGTTGCTCCAAAAGTGCGATACTGTCACGCATCCCGCCGGCAGAATTTTTTGCGATAGAGATAAGCGCGTCGTCTGTGATGTTGATATTTTCTTTTTGGGAAATCATTTTTAGGTGCGCCACAATATCATCAGTCGTAATGCGCTTAAAGTCATAACGTTGACAGCGGCTTTTGATGGTATCAAGAACTTTATGTACCTCAGTTGTTGCAAGAATGAAAATGACGTTTTTCGGAGGTTCTTCCAGCGTTTTTAATAGCGCGTTGAAGGCGGTTGTTGAAAGCATGTGAACTTCGTCGATGATGTAGATTTTGTAGCGACTGTTTACGGGCGCATACATAACACGTTCTAAAATATGTTGCGCATCTTCGACAGAACGATTACTTGCCGCGTCAATCTCGATAACGTCCATTGGGGTGGAATTCGTTATGTCGATACAGTTGCCGCATTCTCCGCAAGGGGAAATCGTTGGCCCGTTAACACAGTTAAGGGATTTGGCAAAAATTCTTGCGGTGGATGTTTTACCGGTTCCGCGCGGGCCCGTAAAAAGGTACGCGTGCGAAATTTTATCGGTCGTGATTGCGTTTGTCAACGCTTTTTTGATGTGTTCTTGTCCGACAACTTCTTCTAATCTTTGCGGACGATATTTTCTGTACAAAGGCATATAGTTCATGATAATATCATTATAGCAAAAACTTATGATTGAGGGCAAAATTGTGAATATTGTTAAACCAAAAAATTTAAAAATCGGAGATTGTATAGGAATAATCGCGCCTTGCGGTTGTTTTAACAACAGGGAGCGCTTAAAAAATGGGGTTGAATTTTTTGAAAGCAAAGGTTTTAGAGTAAAGATTAGTGAAGAAATTTTTGCCCAAAAGCGTTATATGGCAGGCGAAGATGATGTGCGCGCAAGAGAAATCGAAAAGTTTTTTTCTGATGAGGAGGTTGATGCAATAATTTGTGTTCGCGGCGGATATGGAGCAATACGTCTGATTAATGAAATAAATTATGAGATTATCCGTAAAAATCCTAAGATTTTTTGTGGGTTTTCGGATGTTACAGCGCTTTCGGCGATGTTTTTGAAGCATGCCGGACTTGTGACGTATTCAGCCCCAATGATTAACGGTGATTTCGGAAACGGCATTAGTGAGTACACCTTTGATAATTTTAAAAAAGCTGTAATGAGCGATGAAATATTGGTATTTGATGGTAAAATTTTAAACCGTGGAAAGGCTCAAGGAATTAGTTTTGGCGGAAATCTTGCAACTCTTGCATCTCTTTGCGGTGTTGATTTTATTCCGAAAGAGGATTTTATACTGTTTGTTGAAGATTTGAACGAGCCGGCATATAAAATTGACAGAATGTTGACTCAGTTGCGCAATGTTTCAGATTTTAGAGCTCGCATTAAAGGCGTTGTATTTGGACAATTCAGTGATGTTGATAATGCTGTGTATTTGAAAGAAATACAAGCGGAATTTGCGCAAATATTGAATATTCCGGCAATTTACGACTTGAAAATTTCGCACGAAAAGGACAAAATCACTGTCCCGATTGGTGCGCCGGCCAAGATTGAAGATGGAAAATTTATTTTAAGATATTAGATTAATTCAATCGTTCTTTTCAGAATTTCGGTTCGATTTTTTGTTCCGTTTTTCCCGCCGAATATTTCTTGCCAAAGTTCCTTATGCCTTGAACATTCACCGAGCGTTTCAACTCGTCCGTCGCTGTATTCGATTTTTTCGGTAAGCCCCTCGGTAAGATATTTCTTTTCAAGTTTCGCAAATTCGGGGTTAAATTCTTCCAATGATTTGAAATAAGCTTCGTTAAATTTGTCGTTACGTAGTGATAATGGATATTTTGCCAGTTTGGCTTCAATACTTGGCATCAAGTTTACGATAAATTGATGAGGTGTTTTTCCAAAATCTTCTAATGGTATTGAAGATTTAATTTCAACTCCGCGTTTTTGTAATTCTGCAATTAAACGTTTTTCAACGTCTCTGGCGTGTCCTTCGTTTTTACTTGTCGCATACGCATATTGTTGATTAATACTTAAATATTTACCTGATAGATTTCTATCAAATAATCTGTTTATTTCTTTTTCTTCTTGAATATATGGTTTTGCATTAAAGCCCTCTATATTAGCTTGTGCAATTGCTCTTTTATAGAATTCTTTATTAAACACTATATCAACATCATCAGCTGTTTTTCTGTACATAACAAGTTTTTCGTATTCATCTATTCCCATGTATTTAGCTGTTTTTACTGCTATATCCATGTGATCAAGTTCGTGAGCTAAAACATCAGCAATGTCAAAATGTGTTGCTTTAGCAGCTAAAGAGCCATCTAATAAAAGTTCTCCGGTTGCGTAGTTAAATTGTCCGCCATGACCTGCTATTTCATCAGAAACTTTAACAGTTATTAAATCTGGATCATATCCCATTCTTTTCATTAAAATATCTTTTGCTTGGTTTGCGGTTGCTTCTGTTGGCTTACCGGGAAATTTCATAATCTGCTCGGCTTCTGTCGCAAAAGTTCTTTGATTAACATTTTGGGTATGGCTATTTATCGCAGAAACATTTGAGTTCTTTTTAATTTTTGTTTTACTTTTTGATTTGTTAATGGTACTTTTGTTTAATTTTGCGGTTTCTTTTTTGAAATTTTCTAAAATCATCTTCAAGAAAGCGTCAGGGTCTTTTTGCATTTCTTTTAATGGTTCAGGTATATCCGACATGTTACCGCCGATTCGTTGTGCAAATCCTTTTGCGGCTTCTGTATTTAATGATGCATCAAAATGAATTGCATCACCTCGCACTTGTTCAACTTTTAATGTTCCTTTGCGGCTGGAGAATGTGTTGATAAAATCGCCATCCATTTTTCCGCTCGGGTTGACCATTAGCGAACCGCCGATTGCTTTTTGGTTTTTATTGAAAATTTGCAGTCTGGCCTGGATATTCGGGTACAAATTATTATTTCTTGTTAAACTAAATGCAAAATTCCCGACGACCTCATTGCCGTCTTGAATTTTAAAACCCATTACACTTTGGCCGTTACCACAGTTTAGACCACAGGTGATTCGCGGATTTTTTAGTCCTTTGCTAAATTCCAGAATATCTTCCGGCAATTTTGCCATACTGCGTTTGTCAAAAGTCATTCTTGGCGTGCGAATCCGCTTATTTCCCTTGGCAAGCTTGTTCATCACTTGAATAATTTTTTGATCAACACTTTTGCTACTTTTGAGTGCGTTAAATAATGTTCCTAATCCGTTAATCCCCATGTGCATTTCCTTTAAGATGATTTATTTTCCCCGTAATTGTATAAAGTATTTTTGGGCAAAAAAATTGCCTCATTTTAATAAATATTTATTTTGCGTAACCTAGGAACGTTGTATAGATAACGTGGTTAACATCGTCGATTTCGTCAATGTGTCGCATTGAGTTGCGGCCGAAAATTATTTCATCCGAGTACATTCCGCCACGTCCGCAGTCTATGAATTTCGAACCTGCTGGAACTGTCATACGTTCAACATAGCCCATTGGATATTCTTTGTTTGGAATTTGCAATATCGGATCGAAGTATTTTAATAAGGGTCCGTCTTTTCTTGCTGTTGACAGGAATGACGGGTCGGTTATGACGTTGCCTTTTCTTAAATCTTTGGTGAAAGGCAATAATTTTTCCGGCTCCCAAGGTTTGCGAGTTCTAAAACCTCTGAGAACAACGCATTCTTCGTTTGTTGGCTGTGCGTTTGCCACAATTTCGTCCATAACTTTGATTTCTTTTACCGTTGTCGGGTCGATTTCCGCATCACGCAAAAGTTGATTGTATGCATAATTATCCTGATAACTTAAAACAGCTTTGCGCTCGGTGTCTGTGAAATTAGGTCCTTTTACTTGAACATGTACATCACTTGGGCGAGTGTATTGTGCTGCACGTTGAACTTGTTCAGTCTCCCAAGCTTTACGCCAAGATGTTTTTTCAAGATTTTTATAATAATCCACCATGTCGCTGTGTTTCCAGCCACGCGGATTATTTTGGGTCGTTTTTATAATATTTTTTTCAATATCGTAGTCTGTAATAAAATTGTCTTGTTTGAGTTTATGGCGAGTTTCACAAATTTTCCATTTTGCTTCGAATGATGGGGTCATTTCTTTGGGCGTTTCTATTGCACGGCCCTGGTGTTTTGCATCCATACGTGCTTTGCGAGTAGGTTTTGCAGATATTTGTGTTGATTTTGCTTGGAAAATATTTCTAACAAAATTTTTCAATCTTGAGAATAAGGATGGTTTGCGCACGTAAAGTTTTTTAGCATGTTTTACGCCGGCAGCACGATGAATCTGTTGTGCAACAAAAAGATTAGTGTTTTTGTTCTCAATTAGTTTTGTGGCCTTTTTAATTCTTTGTGCAGTCGTGATTGCGCGTTCAATTTTTTGTATCCCATTCGTTGACATATTTTCCCCTTGAACTTTATATTTCCCCGTAATAATATAAAGTTTTTCCCAAGGATAAAATTGCCTTATTTTTACAAATTGTTAATTTTGGGCCGGAAGTTCGTATGTGTAGTTTGGTGCGTTTTGAGTTTCTTGTTCCTCAATTTCATCTTCTGAATGAAATTTGAGTCCGAAAATGTCGCCCGGGTTTATCTCAACTTCCTCACCTTTGCTCGCGTAAGATAGGACTGAGTGGTCATATGCGTTTTTTGCCGCGGATGAAATTCTTTTGCTACCGCCCTCTTCTGATTTGATAGCGCCTTCGACCGCGTGATAGCCCATACTTAAACCTTCTACAAAATGATTTCCTACTGCCAATGCCGCGTTTTTGGCAACTTCTTTTTTATCAAGTTTGAATGGTGGAACATATTTTGCAATGTTATTTCCTTTTACTTTAACGGTTTGTCCGTGTGTGTTGGTTACGGTCTTTATTTTAAACTTGAAAGTCGCATCGCGTTTTAGGCGTTTTGGGTCTTTTATGTCGGTTAAGGAGCCGGTAATAATGTCGCCCTCGTTGATTTTTATTTTTGAGGTGATTTGCATTTCTCCAATTGAACGCACTTGGATTGTTGAAGGCGGGTTTGTTGTGTTAAATGGTGTAATCGCTTCAACTTTAAGGGTTTGGGCAAATGCAGTTCCGCCTAAAAGTAACATTGCCAAAATGGATAAAATGGTTTTCTTCATTATGACTCCTTTCCTCTTTCAAGTAGTGGTTTTAAATAGATGCCTGTATAGGATTTTGAACATTTTGCAACTTCTTCCGGCGTGCCGGTGACAACTATGTTTCCGCCGGCGTTGCCGCCTTCAGGGCCTAAATCAATGATATGGTCGGCAATTTTAATTAAATCAAGATTGTGTTCAATAATCAATATGGTATTTCCTTGGTCAGCTAACTTTTGCAGAATTTTGATGAGTTTGTCAAGGTCGTACCAGTGTAGCCCGACAGACGGTTCGTCCAGCAGATATAAGGTTTTGCCAGTTGCACGTTTGTTAAGTTCGGCCGCAAGCTTAATTCTTTGCGCTTCGCCGCCGGAAAGTGTTGTTGCATTTTGGCCAAGTTTGATATAATCTAAACCGACATCGTTCAGTGTTTGAAGTTTGTTTTTAATAGTCGGAATGCTGTCAAAGAATTCAAGAGCTTCTTTAACGCTCATTTCTAAAACGTCAGAAATCGTTTTGCCTTTGTATTTGACTTCTAAAGTTTCGTTGTTGTAGCGTTTGCCCTTGCAAACGTCGCATTTTACGTAGACATCGGATAGGAAATTCATCTCAATTTTGATGACGCCATCGCCTTTGCAGGCTTCACAGCGGCCGCCTTTTACGTTAAAACTGAATCTTCCGGCTTTGTATCCGCGTGCTTTTGCTTCGTTTGTTTTGGTGAATAAATCGCGAATCGAGCCGAAAACATCGGTGTAAGTTGCAGGGTTTGAACGCGGAGTTCTGCCGATTGGAGATTGGTCAATGTCGATAATTTTATCTATATTTTCAAACCCTAAGATTTCGTCAACACCTTGCGGTTTTGGCTTGTCTTTGCGTAATTTGTAAATTGCATACTCGTAGATTAAGTCTTGCATCAATGACGATTTCCCGGAGCCGGAAACGCCTGTTAAACATGTAATTTTGCCTAATGGGATTTCAACGTCAATATTTTTCAAGTTGTTCAAGTGCGCATTTTTTACAAACAAAATTTCTCCGTTGCCTTCTCTGCGTGTTTTAGGAACAGGGATTTTTCTTTCTCCTGTTAAATATTTGCCGGTGAGGGAACTTTTTGTCGCCATAATGTCTTCTAACGAGCCTTGTGCAACGATTCTTCCGCCGTTAATGCCGGCTTTAGGGCCGATATCGACAATGTAATCAGCGTTTTTGATTGTGTCCTCGTCGTGTTCGACAACGATTAGAGTGTTTCCAAGGTTGCGCAAGCGCACAAGAGTATTGATTAAACGGTCGTTATCGCGCTGGTGTAAGCCGATAGACGGCTCATCCAGTACATAAAGTACTCCTGATAATCCACTGCCGATTTGGGTTGCGAGTCTGATACGTTGCGCCTCTCCGCCCGAAAGTGTTCCGGCCATACGAGCCAGATTTAAGTAACTTAAACCGACATCTTTGAGGAATTTCAATCGAGCGCTGATTTCATCCAGAATTTGTTTTGCAATTTGCATTTTAAAATCGCTGAGTTCTAAATATAAATCAGAGACAAAATTGTAAGCCTCATCTATCGGCATAAGGGTGAATTTATAAATGTTTTTGTCGTTAATCGTTACTGCAAGTGCAAATGGGTTTAACCGTGCCCCATTGCAAGCCGGACATGGCTTTGTAATCATATATTTTTCAAAGTCTTCGCGAGAATTTATATCTCCGATAGTGTCTTTATATTTTTTTTCGTAATACGGAATAACGCCGATATAGCGGTGATATTGAGTGTGATAGCGTCGAGTTCCGAATTTTTTCACGTGTAGAGCAACGATATCCGGGCCGCCATAAAGAATTATGTCTTGATGTTCTTGCGGTAAATCTTCGAACGGGCAATCCATGTCTATTCCGTAATGCGAACAAACTGAGCCCAAAACGTCTTCATAATAGGTGTTTGAGGTTTTTGCCCAAGGATAAATCGCGCCGTCGCGCAGAGATTTTGTTCTATCCGGCACAATTAGATTAGGGTCAAAGATGAAGTCAAAACCTATGCCGCCGCAGCGCGGGCAAGCTCCGTATGGCGCATTGAATGAGAAAATTCTGGGTGCAAGCTCTTCAAAACTTATGTTACATTTCGGGCAGGCAAGTTTTTCTGAGTAAATTTTCTCTTCACCGCCGATTATGTCGACGATTAAAACTCCATCGGCTTTCTGTAGCGCAATTTGGGCACTGTCCGCGATACGTGAGCGAGCGCTATCTTTTACAACAATTCTGTCGACTACAACGCTAATATTATGTTTTTTAGTTTTCGCAATTTTTATTTCATCTTCATCCAGGTTGAAAACTTCATTCTCAATCTTTACGCGAACAAAACCTTCTTGCCTAAGTTCTTCAAAAAGAGACTGAAATTCCCCTTTTTTGCCTCTGACGACGGGTGCCAGGATTTGAATTTTTGTACCTTCTTCGAGTTTTAAGATTGAAAATACAATTTCATCAATTGATTGAGGCTTGATAATTTCGCCACACTCAGGGCAATGCGGGGTCCCGATTCTGGCGTAAAGCAACCTGAGATAATCGTAAATCTCTGTAACTGTACCTACAGTTGAGCGCGGGTTGTTGCTGGTAGATTTTTGATCAATTGATATCGCAGGCGAAAGTCCGTCGATTGATTCGACATTAGGTTTATCCATCTGGCCGAGAAATTGTCGTGCATAGGTAGAAAGGCTTTCTATATAGCGTCTTTGGCCTTCGGCGAAAATTGTGTCGAATGCCAGAGAACTTTTCCCGGAACCTGAAACGCCTGTAAATACTACGAGTTGGTCTTTGGGGATTTCTAATGACACATCTTTTAAATTGTGCTCTTTTGCACCTTTTATAACTATTTTATCTCTCATAACAAGATTATAGCATAAAAGAAAAAAGGTTAAAATCGGACAATTTATTACAAACTGTAATGAAAAAATTGTTGAATATTTGACATTTTGTGCTAAATATGCGACAATTCGATTATCAAGCAAGTTTGCATTTTATGCAATCTTGTTTTATTCAATCCTTTCTATAAATGCGGGCTTAGATTTTTGTCTAAGCCCTGTTTTTATATATTATCGTGTTTAATTGGTATCAATTAAGCATTATCTTTGTCTTTGCTGCGCTTGTGTTCCAGGTATTTTTCGGACAGAACGCTTGCCAGTGGAGTTACCAGAACAGGGACAGCCAGACGGAAGATTGAACCGATTACGACCATTTTCTTCAACAAGCCCATGCCGCCGACGAGGGCATCAATGTTGGTTGGAAGTACCATTTTTTTAGATTTTGCGTAATCAAGCGCTTTTAAGGATTTTAATTTCTTATCGGTTTTCATTTTTGCAAGACGTTCGCTTTGTGCGGCTTTGAAGTCTTTTGCAAAGTCTTTGTCTTGTGCTCTTGAACCGATAAACTTAGCCGTAACTCGTTGCCACCAGTCCTCGAGTTTGCTGTCAAGCGTGTAAGAGGCAAGTGTTGAAATTGCAAATGTTAGACCTTGGTTTACCGCAAGAACTTTTTTCTTATCGTCTTCCAAGTTGTCGTTCGATAATGTTCTTTGCATATACACGCTACTAATAACTGCTGATGTGACAGTGGATAAGTGATTAAATAAGAAATCTGAGTCTTTTAGTTTATTTGCGGTGTTTTGTAAGCCTTTCCAGTTAAGAAGAGGTACTGTAAATCCTTTTGCAATGGCATCCGTAATTTTGTCATACAATCCATTTACTTTTTGATTACCCGAATTTGTCGCAACACTCACTGGTATTTTCCCGTTAAAGTTTACTTTTTCAGCGTTGTTAGTTTTGGTTGTATCGGATGTTAAAAATGTTTTTATGTCTTTGCCTTGTTTTAGGTTTTCAAAATTATTTTGAGGTTGTTGTTTTATTTCTTCTGCAGGTTTGTGTTTTGGTTTTTTCTCCAAGCCGAAAACGTACTTGAGGATGATAGGAATCAAGGCAATTGTGAGCATTGCGCGAGGTACACAAATCGCCCATTCCGGAATATTCTTGACTAAAAGGTCAAGTGTTTTCTTTTGTTTGAGTATATTTTTCAGTTCTTGGCCTGATGCGGTTGTTGCAGCGGTTTCAAGGTCCTTGATTTTGTTTTTCATATTAACAAGGAATTTGCAGTTATATTTTGCGGGATCATCAGAAACCTTTTTGAACGCGTCGTCAAGCGGCTTTGTCAATGCCATAGTTACGCCGAAACCTAAGAACCCGGTTGAAACTGCTTGAGCGGCAGAATAAATTTTGTCTTTTTTATCTTTCATCCCCGGGATTGCCATTGTTAAAGTCGGACGAATCATTCCGGCTGTGACAAGAGCTACTAATGCATTTGTTGTTTGGTTATGGGCATTTGCATATTCGAGGAAGTTCGCGAATTTATCACTTGCTAATATTTTGTCAAATCCTGCCCCTTTAAAATTAATAGCGGCAACCTCGCTCTTATCCGCAAAATTGCCGCTATTAATAACCTCGTTTTTATCTCTTGTTCCTAAACCGCTCTCACACGTTGAGTCTTTAATCACACCACATTTGTGCTTGAGCAAGTTCGTTCCCTTAGGACTTTCCTGTAAATAAGGGTTGTTTGTATAATTTATCGAGTTAATAATCATTTCTTCTACACCAAAATTTCTGTATCTGTACATTCATTTTAAAACAAAGGAAAATAATTTTTGCCATTTGATTAAGAAAAATTTACAATAGATTTTAGTGCGGATGAACAAGCTTTATTTTATCACGATAACGTCACATTCTACGTTGTCGCAAACCCGTTTGCTTGTTTGGTGGGAGAGGAAGTTTTTTTTCTCGCCGTTTTGGGTTGCGTTCAATATTAACAAATCGATGTCGTTATTTTTAGTGTAATTTATAATTTCTTCAGCCGGAATGCCGGTGATTATAACGCTTCTTGAGGATTTTAAGCCCATTTCTAGTAAAACATTTTCCAGATTTTTGACTATATTGTACGCATATTTTTTCTGTTCTTCTTCAATTTTTAAGAACCAATTTGTATCTAGCGTTCCTTCAAGGAATAGTAAATTTGGGTTTTCGTTTACTATACATATATGGATTTCTTTATCTTTTAGATCCATTTTTTTTAATAAGGATTTAAAATGTTGCGCGGAGTTTAATTTGTCACTGATTGCGAGAAGGACTTTTTTCGTTTCATTTCTGTGCTTTGAAATGTAAACAGTGACGGGAGAATTGTTTAGCAAGTCGTAAGATACGGAGCCTAACCATTTTTGCATACCTTTTTTGCCGTGAGAACCGACTAGCACGATGTCATAATCCCCTTGTTGAAGTTCTTCTGTTATTAAATCTGAAACACCTCCGCACATTTTTATTGCTTTACCTAGTGTTAAGCCTTTTTTCTCCAGTTCTTCGCGGGTATATTGCAAAATATTATCCGCAACATTTGAACAAGAAATGTTAAAATCTGACTGCTCAATATCTATGTCTTCGGGAAGAAAATTCCAATCTATAACGCAGATAGCGTTGATGTCGTTATAATGTGACCAATTGACAAAATTGTATATCGCGTTGAAACTGATTTTAGAACCGTCGGTACAAAATAGAGCTTTCATAAAATTTTCCTCTCTTGCTAATTAGTTAACTTCTTTACTTTAAAATATGTTACGGATTTTTAAATTACCTGCTCATCTATTTTTTTTGTGGTATATTTATAAGGGTTAGGTAGTAAGAGTTTTGTATTATGCCGGCTGAAAGTAAAGTAAATCTTAGAGAATATAAAGAGTTAATAGATACAATTGCAAAAGTTGAATTTCAGAAGTTTTCGTCATTCAGACTCATTGATTTGCCTGAATTGGTCAATATTGGGAACCATACTCTCTATATTTTATTTAAGAACAATGATAAAGAAAAATTTAATAACACCTACCTGGCAACTGCAATCAAATGGGCTATAAGAAATGAAGTTCGTCGTCGTTACAAGTGGTACACGCTCAAAAACAGCAAAAGAAACATTGTTGAGGACGAGCCGGAAAATAATGTAAGAGAAGAAGTTTACAAAACTATTCTTTCTATTGAAGAAATGCAAGAAGCTGAAGTTCCGACTCAGATAAAAGCTCTTGATAACACGCCGGAAGAGAATATTGAACTTCTTGAATTAAAAAATGAAATTCTTGCATCGATGAAAAAACTTTCGCCGCGTGAACGTGAATTAATTGAGTGTAAATTCTTCCAAAACAAAAAATTAAAAGATATTTCAGAAGAATTTGACATCTCTCAGTCGCGAATTTCGCGCATTATCCAAGCCGGACTTGACAAAATTAAAAAAGATTTGAAAAAACAGGGGATTTTATGAAGACTGTATTTGAAAAAAGCAATGGGGTTTCAGGTGTATCACTAACAGACGAGGAGATTAATTTAGGTTTTATGCAGGGCGTAGAGTTGCGCCAAGGTGAGATTGGTCTTCCGCAAGTTAGCGAATTAGAGGCTTTGAGGCATTACAAAGAGCTTTCTGATAAGAATTTTTGCATCGAAAAAGGATTTTATCCGCTTGGGTCTTGTACGATGAAATATAATCCGAAAGTCAATGAACTTTTGGCGTCATTGGATGGTTTTGCAAATCTTCATCCTTTGGCTGACGATTCTGATTGCCAGGGCGCTTTGGAATTGATGTATAAGTTACAGGAAAAATTGAAACTTATAACAGGAATGGATGCCGTTACGCTACAACCTGCAGCCGGTGCGCACGGCGAGATGACCGGCATGATGATTGTTAAAAAGTATTTTGAACATATTGGTGAAAAACGCACGAAAGTTATTATCCCTGATTCGGCGCACGGAACGAACCCGGCGAGTGCTTATATGTGCGGGTTTGAGATTGTTTCTGTTAAATCCAACGAAAAAGGTCAGGTGGATATTGAGGCTTTAAAAGAACTTTTGACGCCTGAAGTTGCGGCTATTATGATGACAAACCCTAATACTCTTGGTATTTTTGAGGAAAATGTTCTTGAGATTTCTAAACTGATGCACGACAATGGCTCGCTGCTTTATTATGACGGCGCGAATTTTAACGCAATAATGGGTCATTCTAACCCGGCGTTGATGGGGTTTGACGTTGTTCACTTAAATCTTCACAAAACTTTTGCGACTCCGCACGGTGGTGGCGGTCCCGGTGCCGGCCCGGTTTGTGTTGTTGATAAATTAAAAGATTTCTTACCGACTCCGATTGCGGGTTTTGATGGTGAAAAATATTTTAAAAATTATAATATTCCACACACAATTGGCCAGGTTAAGGCTTTTTGGGGCAATTTTGGGGTGCTAGTAAGAGCTTATGCGTACATCTTGATGATGGGTGAAAATCTCAAAAAAGCCAGCGAAAACGCCGTTCTTAATGCGAATTATGTGAAAGAAAAGTTGAAAGGTGATTACAAATTGCCTTACGATGTTCCTTGTATGCACGAATTTGTTCTTTCCGGCGATAAACAAAAAGAAGAAAACGGCGTATCCACCTTGAATATTGCCAAAAGAATTATGGAAAATAATATTCACCCGCCAACGATTTATTTCCCGCTAATTGTTCACGAAGCAATTATGATTGAGCCGACAGAAACTGAAACTAAAGAGCGTCTTGACGAGTTGGTTGATGTTATGTTGAAAATTGCTCAAGAAGTAAAATCCAACCCGGAACGTGTTTTGGCGGCGCCTTTGACTACGCCTGTAACTAAGGTTGATGAAACGCTTGCAGCAAGAAAACCAGACTTGAAATTTAATAAAGAAAGCTAAAATAATGAAAGAAAAAAAGAAAATAAAAGTTGCGTTTCCGCACATGGGAACGATATACATTGCCTGGGCTACTATTCTAAGACGTATAGGGATTGAGCCTTATGTTCCGCCTTATACAAGCAAAAAAACGCTTTCTTTGGGGACAAAACATTCCCCGGAAGCAATTTGTTTGCCGTATAAATTAATTTTGGGAAACTTTATTGAGGCGATTGAGGGCGGAACGGATTACGTGGCGATGATTACATCTCCGGGGATTTGTCGTTTGGGTGAGTATGGTGGCTGTATTGACAGCGCTTTGCGTGATCTTGGTTATGAAACAAAATACATTGAGTTGCGCCTTTATGACGGTATTAAGGGGATGTATAACTTCTTGAAACAAATTACCGGGAAAAATGACCCTGTGCTTTTCTTGAGGGCGATAAATCTTGGTATAAGAAAAGTTTTTGTTTTAGATAGAATGGAAACCTATCTTGCTTATTTGCGCGCCAGAGAGATTAAATTCGGTGAGGCGGAAAAGCTTTATAACCGAGCATTGAAAATAATTAAGGATGTAAATTCCACGCGCGACTTGGCAAAGGCTGAAAAAGAGGCAATTGCATTGATGGGTCAAACAAAGATTGATACAAAACGTGAAGTTTTGAATGTTGACTTGACGGGCGAAATTTATATTGTAAATGATGATTTTTCAAACCAAAATATTATGCGTGAGTTGGGTAAAATGGGCGTTGAAGTTAGAAAAAGTCTAACGGTCGGAAGTTTTTTACGTGACGCAATTATACCTAAAGCGTTTAAAAAAGAGGAGACCCACTTAGAACGTGCAGAAAAGCTTGCAAAACCGTATTTGATGCGTGATATTGGCGGTGATGCTTTAGAATGTATTTCTGACGTTGTTTACGCAGAGCGACGCGGAATTGACGGAATAATTCACGTTAGCCCGTTTACTTGCATGCCGGAAATTATGTCTCAAAATATTTTTCCTGCAATGAGAGAGGACTGCGATATACCTATTTTGCCGCTAATTATGGACGAACAGACCGGAAAAGCTGGGTATATCACACGTCTTGAGGCATTTGTTGATTTGATGCGACGCAAAAAAAGAAAACTTGCCTTGGCAAATCAACAAGAAGGCTAATGTTTTCGATGTTGTTTCAAATAGGATAATTGTATGAGAAATATATTGAAAGAAACTTTTGTTATATTAAACAGAAACTTATGGTTGCTTTTTCTTTTAATGACTGTAAGTTATGTCGGAATGATTTATTTCGGCATATTGCGCGGTGTTGCGAACACTTTTGTCGAACTTATTATTGGCGCTGTAACTCTTATGTTTATTGCGGTTGCGGGTGTTGCCGGATTTTTCAACACTTTACGTGCTACAGTCGATTCTCAAGACCTTTCTGATGAAGAAGTTTCTAAGCTTGATCTTTTAAAAGCTTTTCCAAAGGGCGTTTCGGAATATTTTTTCCCGGCTTTTGGGGTAATTTTGATATATTCTATAGTTGTGATTTTAATGTTTATGACTGTAATATACGTCGGAAAACATGTTATCGGAATGTTTTCGTTCACGGCAGAGGATTTGTCTAAGGCGTTAACTTCCGTCGAGGCGCTTTCTGAGTTCCAAAAAAGTATTCAACCTGATGACTTGGCAAAACTCTCAAAGTGGCATCTTTTGTACGTTGGGTTTACTTCTTTGATGACTTATTTGCTTATTTATTGGTTGCCGGAAGTGTTTTATAACACGAAAAATGCCTTGTTTGCGTTTTTTAAGGCTGTTCAAAAAGCGATAATGTCGCCGTTTAGAACTTTAAAACTTTTCTGCTTAGTGGTTCTTGTAAACATATTAACTTCGGTTGTCATGACATTGATGTTACCGTTTCCGTTGGTGTTTTTCTTGGCATATTTTGTTTATTTTTACGGACTTTTGTATGTTTTGATGCTTATTTTTAATTATTATAAACGTGAATTTACGGTTCCTGTTGTTGAGGCTGAACTGGTGGAAGATATTACAGAAGTAACGGAAGACGATGAACAAAGCGGAGAAAATTAAAAAAGTTGTTGCGATTGTCGGTGCGACGGCGAGCGGCAAAACCGCTTATTCAATTGAACTTGCTCACAAACTCGGCGGTGAAATTATTTCTGCTGATTCGCGCTTGGTTTATAGGGGATTTGATATTGGAACAGCAAAACCGACGTTGGCGGAGCGCGAAGGGATTGTGCATCATCTTGTTGATATTGTTGAACCAGAAACGGATTATTCTGTGGGACTTTGGGCTAAAGAGGCAGAGCGTCTAATTGACGATATTCATTCGCGTGGTAAAACGCCGATTGTTGTTGGAGGAACAGGGCTTTATTTTAGAGTTTTACTTGAAAATTATAATTTGCCTAAAGTTGAGCCGAATTATGACTTGCGTGCGGAGCTTCAAGAACTTGAGTTTGATGAACTTGTTGTTCGTTTATCCAAAATTGACCCGGAAACGGCTTTAAAAATAGAAAAAAATGACAAAAAAAAGATTATACGCGCAATTGAAATCGTTGAAACTTTAAATCTTCCAATGTCGTTGGCTCGCGGTGTTTTGCAAGAAAAACGATATGAAATTGAGTGGATTGGCAGAAATTTTTCGCGTGAAGAATTATATGAGCGTATAAACAAACGCGTCGATTTAATGATTGAGGCGGGTTTGGTTGATGAAGCGGAAATGTTGTTAAAAAAACACGGTAGAATCCCTAACCTTGTGGATACTATTGGGTACAAGGAAATAATTTCCTATCTGGATGGGGAAGTTGATTTAAAATCTGCGTGTGATATTCTTAAACAAAATACAAGACGCTATGCAAAGCGCCAATTAACATGGTTTAGAAGCAATCCTGAAATTAATTGGAATGTTTTTCCCAAAACATTGAAAAAATAGCGCAATTTTATTTTTGTTTATTTTTTATCTAATTGCATGCAAATTAAAGACAATAAAATTCTAAGTACCAAAAATCTTGAAGCCGGCGTATTTTTGTTAATGGGCGGCGTTAAGACCGTGCAAGATTACAGAAGCGTCGGAGAAAATTACAAACAGAAAATTTTACTCAATGATGTCGTTGTTTTGACGTCTTCATCATTAGGGATGTTGGGTTATCGTGCATTGGGTAAAAATCAGCGAGTTAGAGAGAAGATTTTCAAGCCAACCGTTGATTTTTTTAATAAAAAGTTTAAAAATTTCGCAAAGAGTGAATTTTCGACTAAATTTTTAGATGGAAAATTTGACAGACTTTATCGCCCTCTACACACTCCGATTGAGTATTCAAAATTAATAATCGGAAGTTGTTTGAATAATGTCGGTATGGTTGGCGCGGGGTTGTTTTCAGCAATTTTGGGGGATTTCGTTTTAACGAAACTTGGCTTGGGGGTACATGATATAAAACAGGCTAAAGAGTCCGCGAAGCTGCCTAAAGAGCCTAAAAAAATTAAGCAAGTCGAACAGTTTATGAAGAAAAATATGGATGCTGTAGTAACTAAAGGCGTGCGCAAAGAAATGGAGTCTCGTGTGACGGATTTACCTATGTTTAACATGCTTACAACATCATTTATCGGACTGGAAGGCCTAAAGATTACGGATGAAGAAAAATATTCCAAACAGATGAAAAACGCGACAAAATACTTAATTGTAAATTCACTTGTTCCGCTTTTCTTCTTGTCATTGTCTTCTGCATTGACTAAAAAGATGAAAAATATTTATAGATTCCCAATAATGTTTGCTGCGCTGGTTTCCGGCACGTATTTGGTTAAAAGAGGTGTTGATTATTTTACTGAACGTCAAAAAATTAATTCTTAAAGATGTTGAAATCTTTGAGAAAATAGTGTAAAATATGTTTGAATTATAAGAGCATGGGAGTTGGTTATGCAAAACAAGTTGAAAGAATTTTTTATTCATTTAAGTGAGTTTTCAGGTTTATTAATTGTTTTATTGGTACTGTTTTTCGTTATAACTTGTTCGGTTTTTGCGTTTTTGTTTATGCGCGATGTTGATTATGCATTTGACGGTGCGTATGGGGCCGGTGCTTATGCCAAAGGCGGACGTGGCGGTCAGGTGTTTCACGTTACATCTTTAGAGGACAACAATGAGCCGGGAACGTTGCGTTATGCTTTGACACAAAAAGGTGCAAGAACAATTGTTTTTGATGTCGCCGGAATAATTGATTTGAAATCGCCGTTAATCGTAAAACATGGTTATGTTACCGTTGCGGGACAAACTGCACCGGGTGATGGGATTTGTATTAAGGGTGATTCTGTAATATTTCAGTGTAACCAAGTTATTTTAAGGTATTTGCGCTTTAGATTTGGAACGAAAGAAAAACCTGCATCGTTAGTCATTAAAAATCAAAATAACATTATAATTGACCATTGCTCTTTGTCTTGGGGAAATCCAAGTAACCTGGATTTTTATGACAATTCCGATTCCACTATACAGTGGTGTATAATTGGCGAATCTCTTGGGCCTTACGGGGCGAGAATTGGCGGGTATGATATAAGTGTTCACCATAATTATTTCGTTAATAATTCACTTGGTAACCCTTATTTTTGGCAAGAAAAAATGCACTTGCTCGATGACGTGTTGATTGATTTTAGAAACAATGTCCTTTATAACTGGGGGCAACAATCCGTTCACGGCGTTCATTTGGGCTTGTATAACCTGGTTAATAATTATTACAAATTCGGTTCTTCAACGATTATTCCTGCAAGATTTCAGATTGTAGACACCGGAGAAAAGAACAAAACTCCGGGCCGTGTATTTGTTTCAAGTAATTTTGTTTTCCTTAATCCGTTAAACACAAAAGATAACGTGATGGGTGTTTATCCGAATATTATTTACATGGTGGATTCCAAAAATGCAATGATTTCACCAAAAGAGTTTCCGCACGAACTTCTTTATACCCATAACGTCCAAAAAGCTAAGGAAAAAGTTCTTAAACATGCCGGCGCGTCTTTAAAACGTGATATTATCGATAAAAATTTGGTCGAAACTGTCAATGTTAAAGCTATGGAAAGTGAGTCTTTCAGAAACGATCCGACAGTTTACCCGGAATATAACTCTGGTAGTGTGATTAAAACTGATACGGATAAAGACGGTATGCCTGATTATTGGGAAATTGATCATGGCTTGAATCCGAAGAACATATACGATGCTCGTAAACACAGTATTAAACACCCTAAATACACTCACCTTGAGATGTATTTGGCAAACTTGGTTGCTCCGATAACTGTTTCTGAGTATCGCGGCCACAAGTTGAACTTTTCAGCGTACTTGCTATTTATTAGAAAATTAATCAATAAATATCGTAACGCGCAAGTTGTTCTGTAGAATTAGGTGCTGCGGTGTTGCGCTAAGTTTTAAACTTTTAGACGGAAAATCTTAAAGGTGCCGTGTTCACCCTTACCGCTGCCGGCACCTGCGGATTTGAAGTCATCCCAACGCAAGTTGTCGACTTCGTCTGCATATCCTTGACCGTTACCATTTGTGATAACAGCGTGACCGGCTTGGTTTTCGTAACCTTCACCCGGAATGAATACGACTATATAACCGGCAGGAAGGCTCATTATATCTGTTGCGTTAAGTTCTCTTGACGTGCCATTTCCTTGGTCGAGATATTTTACTTCTTCAAACTTGTCTGGATTTTTTTCAAAATAAATTGCCAAATCTTTTGCGTTCTCACATTTGTTCCAGGTGCCATCCGGGTTGGTAAAACCAATGTCTGAGCGTGATTCAACAACCTTTGCACTTTCTAAACTTGATTTTACCCCAGTCGCACAGCGTCCGCCGCAATCCATAATCGCGGCAACATCAGAGGCACATTCTGCAAGAATTTGGTCCTGAAGTCTTATGCGTGAACCGTCGGCATAGTAAGGGTTTACGCCTTTGTCGGCCTCTACTCCAAAACCATAGTATTGACCGCCATCTTGGGTAATTCTTGAGCGTCCTGCTCCAGCTCTAAAGTCTTTAACGTTGCCCTCATTAATAATAATTTTGCGCTCGCCGCGTTGTTCTAAACGCTCGCTTCTGCCACGAGTGCTGGCAAGACCTGAAAGCATACCCTCTTTAACATCGTTGTTGTTAACGACAACTTGGCGTGATTGCAAGTAATCACTTCTGAACGCATCTTGTGCTTTTCGCGCTGCGTCTCTGATTTTGGCTGGGTCAACAAGATTTTGTGTTTCGGTTTTTAATTCATCCAATTTGTTGAGGAGTAGTTTCGCGTCATTTTCGGTTAATGATGCGGCCTCATCAGCGGATAAACCGTAACCAAACGCAATATCACCACGTTTTACCGCCATCAATAATTGATTTTGTGTGTCAGCCGGAATTGTACTTTGTGAAAGTGCGTCTTGAAGAATTTTTATATCATCAGAAGAGTTCTTCACGTTTGTAGTGTACGCGCCCGGCATAAATACGACGGAGCCTAATCGTCCATTGTTGCCTTGGCTATCAACGGCAAGTGAAGCTGCACGATTCGCACTTGATAAAGATGTGGTCACATCGTGTTCATTTGCATAAGCACGAACATTTCTTGCATACAGCAAGCTACGTTTGTGGGTTAAATTGCCCTCTGCATCTCTTGTGTCGTCAGTTATCAAAACGGCATCATTAGGGTCTTTTAGACGACTAAGTAGACCTTTTAATTCGCCCATGTCTTCGTCTTCTGTGTCACCGACTCCGTTCCATCTGAGGGCAATAATGTCTTTTTCTGTAATGCGGACTTTGTCCAACGTTTCGGCACTATGCGGACCGTAATTATGTCTTACAAATTGACCGTCTTTGTACTCAGGAATATCTATTTTGCCTTCGGAATTTAATTTGTCAATTAACGCATTATTCTGATCTAAAAGTTTTGCCCAAGTGCCGTTTTTATTTTGAGTGCTTACGCGAAGATTGTTCAACAGGACCATTGTTGCAACAGCTTGAACCTCGTAATTATGCGATTTTTGCACACTAGTGCCTTGTGGTGTGTCGATATGTGTAAAGTTGTAGAAATCACTTTCTTGAGTAATTCCAAGTTTATCAAATTGTTTTTTCAACCCAGGATTTTTTTCACTGTAATGAAGTCCGAACTTCATTTGGGTAATACCGTGAGATTGATAACCGTCTTTTAGCCCGGTTGCATACATGAAATCAGCAACTCCAAGGTCTTTTGCGATGTTTCTTTTTTGAAAATTGCCATGATAATTGTATGCGCCATAGTGCGTTTCTTGTTCAGCAATCCCCATCGCCATGACTGCTAGTTCATTATATTGTTCGTTGGTAATGCCCAAAGCAGCCATAATGCGTTCTTTGTTGTTTTCAAGAGCGTTTGCAAATTTATTTTGTGCACTGTTTGCTTCTTCGGTTCGCGAGATATTTATGTCTTTTGCTACATCATCACGTGAAACCGTGCGTTGAGCGTCAATTTTTCCATAGGTATGTGTGTTCATTTCAACGCTTACATCTGCTTTACCTGGTTTTAAATCTCCGTTTGCTGAATAATTCTTGGTTGTTTTTATGCCCATACCTTCTTTTGTTTGAAGGTTTAGTGGGTTGCCTTGAGCGTCAAAGTTTATCGTTCTGGTTTCGCCCGGTTTTAGCATACCAAATTCTTCATCAAACATTCGCACAGGAAGCCCGTTGGTTCCAACACCTTGTTTTATAACCATTTTGAAAGTCATATCATCGGCTTGAGTAAGAGTTGGCTCAAAACCATTCATTCTGAAATCAACAAGTTTGTCTTTCACGCCTTTAGGCAGGCTTAATTCGGATGGCAGAAGATACTGCGCATACTCTGCATCTGATAAATCTTTATGACTAAGTTTTGGTTGGAATTTCACTTCTTCCTGTTTTGGTTCCTGAGGCGGCGCTGCCTCTGTTTTTGCCGGAGTTGGTGTTTGAACAGGAGTTGGGTTCGGTGCTTTTTTTGCTTTTGGTGCGACAAACCCATCCATTTGAAATTCGTTGCGTGGTTTGTGAAGTTTACCCTCGTTGCCGGAAGCCGGCTTAAATACATAACCATTTTCCGCGTCCGTTTCGCGAATCACATCAGCCGCTTTTTGACATAGTTGTTGAACTTGTGCGGTTGACATTTTGTCTACATCGGTAGGAATTAAGAATTTGTTTTGACCAAGTTCTTTTAGACGGGAGTTTAGCGGTGAAATCACGTATTTTTTGACATCGGCGATATCCATGCCCCATTCCTCGTCAATATCCTTCACAAGGTCTGGGTACGCCTCAACGATATAAGCTACGTTTTGATTTTTAACTTTTTGTGCAAGCATTTCGCGAGTGTTAGAGTTCAAAGACGCACCGACAATTTGGTTTTTAAGAGCGACTGCGGCGTTTTTAGCATCATTTTTTACGCCCGGAATTGATGTGCGTTGCGCAGTCGGCGTTTTATCTTTCGGCTCTTCCGGCTCAGCTGGTTCAGGCTCTTTGGGCTCAACTTCCGCGGCCTTTTTTGCCTCCTCTTTTGCAGCAACTTGTTTAGCGTGTTCGGTTTGAGAATATCGAGTCTGTAGGGTTTGTGTGTCTTCGGTATAATCCGCGCTATTTGCAAGCGTTTGGGCATGATCGCCTAAAAGTTGAATTTTTTGTCCTACCTGTAACCAACCGTTTTTGTCGAGTTGGTTGTTGGATTTTAAATGTTCACGTAATTTCTTTGCATAATCTTTTGCTTCTTGACCGTTAAACCCGAGCTTTTTAGCAATAACTTCAGGAGTATCACCCGGCTGAACGGTGTAGGCTGTGTAAACTTGTTGTTCTTTTTGTGGTGCGGTTTCTTTAGTGTTTTCTGGATTTGCGGAGCGCTCAACCTCTTGTTCATCTTCTAAAGAGTCAAGCAATGATGTCAAATTGTTAGCGTCAAAATTTTTATGTTGACCGTTTTCATCGAATTGATCTGTGTAGCCGAACATTTTGTTGAGTTCTTCTTGTGAAACACTGTTATCAGTAGCCTGCATTTGCAACAATGCCGCGCGAATTTGCGCAATTTCGGCCTCGTCAAAAACTTTATTCGCGTTTCCGCCCTTCGTTATATCTGAATCATAGCCGGCAAAAACGGAACCTTCCGTGGACTTGCCGACGAGTTTGTCTAACTTTTTAAGGTTAAACGTCTTGCCATTGAAGAGTTTTATATTAAACTGATTTCCGTCTTGTCCGCCTACGTTGCCTGACATTTTTTACCTCATAGTTGTACTTTGAAAATATCGGCAATTTTCGGATGAAAATTTAAGAATATTAAGCTTTTGTTACATTAAAAATTTCATCTTTAGTCGGTTTTCTGCCGCAAGATTTATCTTCGTCGCAGAATCCCCAACGTTCGCATTTTGGTACGAGGTACGGTTTAAGCCAAGGTTCAACCTTGATGAGTTCATCGCACATCATTTTAACCATCGTACGAATTTCATATTGTGCGCGCGTACATAGACGTAGGTTTGCAAGATGTATCATTTCTCTGAGGTTTAAGCTACACACCAAAGAACTTGCAGCAGCGTTTGGAAGGACAAAACGCGCATCTTCAGCCGGGATTCCTGCCTCGACAAACTCTTGGTATTTGTTAGAAATTTCGCTCATAAATGCGACAAATTTTTCTTTTAATTCAGGATTACGCTCAATTGTTGGTGGGATAATAAAATCAAATTCTCCTTTTTCTTTGACATAACGTTGTGATTTTTGGGAGAAAGACATATGTCTATGGCGCACAAGTTGGTGCGTACAAGCGCGTGAAACATTTGATATTGCAAACGAAATCTGGATATGTTCAATTGTTGAATAGTGCCCTGACGAAATAACACGTTCGATAAGTTTAAGCATTTTTTCTTGATCGTCGGTCGAATTGTAAATGTTAATCGGGTAATCAGCGCTGTAACAAGTTCTGCACGCTGTGTAAACCGTTTTTAACATGTTTTCCGGCTTAGAAATTAAGTTTACAATCGGTTTGTTATTTTCGTTTGTCATTTTTTATACTCCCACACTTATACACATCTTCTTACATAATATAACACAAATTTCTATTTGCAAGTTAATTAATTTTTGTTTATAATTCGCTTATGTACAGGTATTTTTCGAAATACGTTCCATATTTTTTCTTGGGCCCGGCGCTTGTATTATTGGGAATATTCTTCTTTTTACCTTTTATTCAGACGTTGGGATTAAGTGCGTTTAATTATTCCGAAAGCCTTTATTCCCCAAGTTTTGCGGGTTTTAAGAATTATATCCAAGTATTTAATGACCCTGTTTTTGTAAAAGTTTTGTTTAATACTTTTATGTATCTGTTGATTGCCGTACCTTTTTTGACGGTTTTTCCTCTGTTTTTGGCTGTTTTAGTAAATCAGAAATTACGTGTAATTAAGCTGTACAAAGTTTTGATTTATCTGCCGGTGGTTGTGTCAATTGTTGTTTGTGCCATAGCGTTTAAATGGCTTTATGCAGAAAATGGTGTGTTAAATTATTTTCTTTCGGTATTTGGAATTTCGCCTGTTGGTTGGCTAACTGACCCTAAATATGCACTTTTCTCGGTCGCTCTGGTAACGATTTGGAAGGGGATTGGGTATTATATGGTGATTTATCTTGCGGCGTTAGTTGGAGTTCCGAGAGAACTTTATGAGGCTTGCGAGATTGACGGTGCGAACTCTTGGCAAAAACATTTTACCGTTACGATACCTCATTTGATGCCAACAATAGCACTAGTTTCAACAGTTAGCGCAATTTCTGCAATGAAAGTTTTTGCGGAAATCTACGTTATGACAAAAGGTGGGCCGTTAAATTCATCAAAAACAATAGTTTACTACATTTATGAGCGCGCGTTTGAAAACCTCGATTTAGGGGTCGCGTCTGCGATGGCCGTAATTCTTTTGGTAATTGTCCTTATTATGTCGGCGGTGAATATTTTTTGTTTTGAGAGGGATAAGTATAAATTATGAAATTACGACTAAAACCAATATTTTCGCATACAATACTTATAACAATGTCAATTTTGTCGTTGTTTCCTTTTTTGTGGTTGATTTCTACTTCTCTAAAAGGCGCCGGTGAAAACATTTTTGCCTACCCGCCGAGTTTTTTCCCTACGGATTTTACACTGGAAAATTATATTGGTGTTTGGGGTAAGGTTGATTTTTTGAAATACTTTTTCAATAGTGCGATTGTGGCGATTTTTACGGTTGTTTTGAATTTGATTTTTTCTTCAATGGCCGCATATCCGCTTGCACGCATGGAATTTAAAGGCAAAAAAATAGCGTTTTTCGCAATTCTTGCAACGATTATGATTCCTTTTCAGGCGATAATGCTTCCGATATACCTTATTGTGTTGAAATTAAATCTTATTGACAGTGCCGGCGCTGTGCCTGGGTATTTGGGTTTGATTTTGCCTTTTGCGGTGAGTGCGTTTGGGATATTTTTAATGCGACAAGCGTTTTTAGCTATACCTCGTGAACTTGAAGAGGCGGCAATTGTTGATGGTTGCAACGTTTGGCAAATTTTCTTTAAAGTCTTGTTGCCTTTGCTAAAACCGACTCTTGCTATTCTTGCAATTTTTACTTTTATTGGCTCTTGGGGAGAATTTATATGGCCGAGCATTGTTTTAACGGATGAAAAAATGTTTACACTGCCGGTTGGAATAAATAATTTGCAGGGGATTTTTAGCTCAAATTGGCGCTATATTGCAGCAGGTTCGATAATTTCTATTATCCCGATAATAATATTCTTTTTGTCACTTCAAAAATATTTTATTTCCGGGCAAAATGAAGGCGCCGTTAAGGGTTAGCCGGTGGAGTGGTTTTTTGTAATTAATCTTAATGAAAAAATTGACAATATATCCTTTTTATAGTTTATTATAATTATCTACTAAAGAGATAGTAATTTTTTAAGGGGCTAAAATCTTTATGAGAGTTTATGCTATGGGCAACACGCCGACATTGTGTCGCGGTGTGGAGCGTTTTTCGTATGGGAAAAAATCAAGAGATAAAGTTGCATTTGAAGGGTACAAATTCCATCTTCTTGACGGAGGGGCGCATGGTAATACAATGGAGCACTTCGCAAGAGCGATTGTGGGTGATGTAAAAGATGTTGTTGATGTTGTTTACCACAAAACAGCGACAAATCGACTTTATTCCGGGCTCAAGCAAATGGATGCGCTAGCTGCTAATTTGCATGATTTAAGTCAAAATAACGTTTTAAAGCCGGGTGATTTTCTTGCCATTACGGGAAGTGCTCAAGTTCATCTTAACCAATTGGCCAAAGAGATGGGTTTATCCGAAAAATCAATTACCCCAAACAATGTAAAAAGCTATAAAAAGCAAATTATTGATTTCTTTACCGAGTGTGTTCCCTCTAAGGAGCTTGATCCAAATGGGCAAGAATTAAGCTCTGTTCCTGATGTTATTAACGAAATCAACGCGCTTGTTAAAAAAGGTGTAAATGTTTATTTGCCGGCCGGGCACCCGATTGAGGCTGCACTGAAGGCAAAAATGGGCGGCAAAGGTCTAAAAGATGAATTGTACAAATATATTTATACACGTGGCAAACTGGGTGCAGAGGATGTCTCTTCCTCTATTAGTGAGTTAAAGGCAGCAAATTACTATAAGTTTAATTTGTTAGCTTTATCGGATGCACATGTCGTTAATGTCAGAGATTTTAGCGGTAAAAAAGACTATGTTTTTGCGGCCTATGACAACTGTGTGAATGACGGCGAACGTGGAGTTTATAACTTCTACCCGGTTCGTGATAAAAAAACAAAAAAAGTTTTAGGATATAGTTTCACCGATAAACGAACAATTCATTATCCGTACAATGAATTTTTAGCTAACAAAGAATTTGAAAATATTGCCCGTTATGTTGGTTTAAAATCATCTGATAATATTATGTTAACCCATCAAGAAATGTTGCAGCGAGCGTATTTAGTCAAGTGTGGCGAACGTGTGAGTACCCCGCCGTCACACTTTTTGAAACGCCTGAATGACGTTTTTTCCGAAAAAACTATTGAGGATAGAAAACTTAACGAATTAGGCTTTTTCACAACAAATGACGGGAATTTGTTTTTTGCGTATAATCGCGATGGTGAAATTTATTTTCCCAAAGCAGATTGTGAAGGGTCCGGCCGACCAAGCGTTCTTTCGATGTGGGGAAGTTGTTTCGCGTCCATTACGGCTGCCAAACGAGATATTGCTAAGTTGGTTAATGAAAAGTTAGCCAAAACCCCTAATTATTCTGATAAACAAGAATTACTTTCTTTAAATAAAGCCCTCAATGACGTTAATAATATTCCGCTGAAAATTCAAGAATACAGACTGAATCGTCTGATAAAACACCTTGATAAATTCCCTGATAACGTAGAGTGGATAAATAAAAATATTGCGGCTCACATTCAATTATTTGATGTTCTAAAAAAACAAAATCTTAACAAAGCAGCAGAGACGGTTGCTAATCAAACGATTAATTTAAAGTGTAAAAATCTACTTTTAACAATGGCTGAGACTCCAAATGCACCACGCGGGAAAGCATTTGAAACAGCCTGGAAACGTATAAATCGAACCTTTTTTGCGGAACTTGATTCATTGTCGGATTGGTTCGGTAAGGTCGCACTCCTTTGCAATGAAAAAGGGGCTGTTAAAGCCGAAAACATTTCAAAATGGGCTGCCAAGATGTTTACAGATAGGCAATCTGAGCCTGTTGAAGCTATAATAAGACAAAGAGCTGATAAGCATATTAATATCGGAGAAATTTTCAATGAATATAACAAGCATAACCAGTCTTAATTCAAAATTGAATTTTAGAATGAATATAATCGACATGCATACTCACTTAGGCCATCACATGAATAGTTGTAGCACTAAGGAGCAACTTGATGTTTTTGTAAAACAGCCGTTGCCCAATAAAGACACGGTTGAATATATGATTGTTTCTGATACGGATTCGTTTAAGGGGCAAGGTTTTAACGAATATGATGGCAACAAAAAAGCGCTTGAAGAACTCGCAGGAGACAATAATTATCGACTTATGGCAGGCTGTGCGCCGCATAATGGGGATGTTGAACAGGTAAAACGCATAATTAACGAGCATCCTAACGATTTTATCGGCTTGAAATTTCACCCAAAAGATGCCAATCTTTCTCCATTGGATGCTAAGTACAAACCTTATTTTGATTTTGCTGATGAAAAAGAGCTTCCGTGCTTGTTTCATACACATGTCCCGGTAGATAATAACGGACGATTGGTAAGAACAGCTGATGATTCCGTAGATACTGCAAGATTGAGTCAATCATGTGACCCGCAATTGATTTATGAGGCTGCAAAGAAACATCCTAAAACCCCATTTATTATGGCTCATTTGGGTGCCGGTTGGAACGAATCGCACGATCGTGCAATTGATGTTCTCGTGGAAAGTGTAAAAAAGGGCGACGCAAATCTTTATGCGGATATTTCTTGGGTTGACATGGGGCTTGAAGGTGGGCAGCCACCTGAAAAAACTCACATTGTCAAAGCCATTAAGAGTTTAATGGGTATCGGAGACGCAAATTGGGATAAAGGTGATCAGTCCTTCAGGCTTATGTTTGGCACTGATGCGCCGATTTCTAGGTTCGCGCATGAAGAAAACGGCCGCACCAAAGAACACGTGCGCAATCAGTATTCTAATTTTGTTGATGATATCAAAAACGCAATTTGCGAGGATGCAGATTTAAAGCCGCGTGCAAACGAAATTATCGAAAATATTTTTTATAACAACGCAAAAAAATTGTTTAAGTTGCCGGATAAAAATAATACCGTGAATCGAATTGTACAACAAGGCTCAAATTCAACATCTTCCGTAAAATCCGGCGGTAAAATCGGCAAAATCGTCGCTGCTGTTGCCACTGCTGTCTGTGCTTTAGGCGGTGGTGCTTATCTGTTAAACAACGAAAAATCTAAAAATTCGAATCAATTGTAAAGAAATATATACAAATTATATATAAAATGCGCAATTTTTCAATAACTCTTGTTTTTATAAATATATACGACATAGTTGTAAATATTTAGAGAAAAGGAGTAACAATGGCTCGAATTTTGATTTCCATGCCCGAGGATTTTTTGAACAAAATTGATTTGGTGGCAGACGACGAAAACCGTTCGCGCAGCGAGCTTATTAGAGAGGCTTTGCGGGTTTACATTCAAAAACAACAAAAGGCTAATATGACTCACGCGGACAGAAACGCTGATTTGCTGGAAAGTATGATGGCTTAAAACGTTTAAAAAAATTGTAAAACGCCCTGATTTTATCATTGGGCGTTTTTTGTGTTTGTATAAAAACACCTTTTTTTGTAAAAAAATATTACAAAAAATAATTTTTCTGAAATCGTTGGCTTTGTAAAAACTTTATTTATTATAAGAGAGGTGCTAATATGGATGAAATGAAAATTAAGCGTTTGGACGATTTGCGCGAAGCTCAAGCAGGTGCTGCTGCGCAAGGCGGAAGTGTTCCAAACTATAATGACTGGAATAATATTTTGGCTGAGTTTGAGGAGCGCGGAATTGAGTCAACGGGTAGTTATGCCGGAGATATGGCGCTTAGAAACGAAATGCAAACCAAAGTTATGGATGCGTTTGAAGAATATCAAAAAATTAGCGAAAAAGAAGCTGAAAAACAAAATGATAATAAAGTTGCAGCAACTGAAAATATCACGAAGCTAACTGACTCAGACAGCGATCAAAATTTGAAAGCTACTTTTGCCAACGCCACGAGTTCTACAATCGCTGCAGATTATATGAAATATTTCCACCAGCTTTAATAATTTTTTGAGTTTTTTAATTGTCGCCTAAATAGTCAATTCTATTCAATGGCCAAAATCGCAATGTTGCTCGGCCTATGAATTGGCTTTCATCCAGCGTTCCCCAGAAACGTCCGTCGTAAGAAAAAGCACGATTATCGCCCATCATCATATATTCATTCGACGGGATGATAAATGGACCGCAATTGACGCGAGGGTCTTCGCACGGGGTGAATTCATATTTACTTTTGATGTAAGGTTCGTTTAGTGGTTGGTCGTTAATATACACCGTGTAAGCCCCGGTAATATCGCGCTTAATCTCGAATTTTTCGCCGGGGAGGCCTATAACGCGTTTAATATAAGCAATATCATTACAGAAAAAACCAGTTAATCTTTTAAAAAGTGCGACAGGAGTGTTTTTTAACTCCGTAAACGGAGGGTAAAAGACCATTATATCGCCACGTTCAGGTGTTTTATAAAAACGTGAGTAGCGTTCAACGATAATTCTATCCCCTTCAAGTAAAGTTGGACGCATCGAGCCGGACGGAATCCAACGAACTTCCGCAATAAAAAATCTTACAAAAATTACTGCTACAACAACAAAAACAACGGTTTCAACGGTTTCGTGCAGGTCTGCTTTGAATTTTTCAGATTTAAAATAGTTTTTCAATTTATTTAACATTCTCTGTAAAGCTCCAAAATTTCTCTAATTGCGTTCGAATACTCGTTTACCGGCAGTGTTTGCAAATTCTTTTCCGCGATTGACAAGTGGTGATTGATAAGTTCTTTTGTTTTTTCGATTCCGTATAGCGAGATATTCTCTGAGTTCGAAAAAATCACTGGCGCGGTGTAAATTCCGTTTTTAATATCCTCATCAATGTCTTTTAAATCATTTTTTATTTGAAAGGCGAGGCCAAAATTCAAGCCAAAATCTTCTGCCAATCCGTCAAGAGCAAGGGAAAAAAGTCCTGCCGTTTTTTGAATACTTTTTTGAATATATTCATCCAGTGTTGGGATATGAAAATTGTTAAAACATTGATTAATTTCGCCTTGAACCATTTGTGAAAAAGTTTCAAGAAATTTTTCAACCAGCGCTGGCGTGTCAACAATTTTCTTTAGCGCAACACTCAAAACAAAATCCCCGGTTAAAACTGCAGTTTTGTTATCAAATCGTCTGTTAAAACTTTTAGCTCCGCGACGTTCTTCGCTCATGTCAACAACATCGTCATGGATGAGAGATGCAGTATGCGCTAATTCTATTGCGGTTTGGAGTGCTAAATGTTTTTCTGTCACCTCTAAGCCTTTTGCGCGCAGAAAAAGAAAGGCCAATGCCGGACGGATACGTTTTGCAGGCGCTAACAAAAGATTTTTTAACGCATCATTTGGAAACGACAAATCTTCAACAATCGCCTCTTCTAGCCTGTTTATATCCCCTCTTATAACAGATATAATTTCTTCATAAGATTTACTCATAAGTTCATTATACCACAAAAAAATAGGACGATAATAACTAATCGCCCTATTTTCTATAGTTAATATAGATTACTCAAGAATCCAACCGTTAGTCAAGTCAACTTTTATCGGATTAAAAGTTTTGACAAAGATTGTTTCTTCTGGTGCAACAGAGAGTTTTTCACCTTTAAACACTGCTCTGACAAATTTCATCCACCAGTTTCTTTCTTTTGTGATGTTTGAATAACCCGTTAGTCTTGTCGTTTGGTCGTTAACAGTTGTAATCAAAGCGTTGTCAAGGTAAAGTACGCCGTTTTTTACAAACCATCTACCTTTTACAACATCCAAAAGTTGGCCTTTTACATAAGCGCCTTCTTGGATAAGGATGTAATTTTCTTCCGTTACGCAATTTTGAGCAATTTTAGCTGTATAAATGTCGCCGATTTGAGACGTTTGAGAACTCATATAGCCAGTCACTTTTACAGGAAGATAAGTTCCGGCCGGAATAGTTGCAATAACGCCATCAACTTTTACGTTTGGAATAGCGTAGCCTTCGCCGGTTTTCTTTTGCATAGCGTAAGCAAGTTTTTCGTTTGGATTTTCTTTTGCTTGTTCTTTCATGTTGTACAAGATAACTGCACATTCAGCACGAGTAGCTGCTCTGTTAGGCTCAATTTTAACTTCATTTGCGTAAGGATTTACGACGATAAGGTTAAAAATTTCGGCTTTTCCGTAGTCGATAATTGCATCTTCTGAAAGGGAATTAACATCTGCGTATTTTTGGCCGAGAATTTCTTTTGCTTTTGCCAAACTAATATTTTTGTTAGAAAGCGCGTTTGCCGCGACCATAATTGCAGCGTCTTTAGAAACGGGATCTTCAGGCCTAAATAGGTCATTGTTAGCAGAGATTAAGTCAAAGAAAAGTGCTTTTTGAATAAAATCATAAGCCCAAAACTCCTCGTTAATATCTGTAAACATTACAGGTTGCGCAACTTGAGCATGCTCTTGACCTAACGCACGGATTGCCATGGCTGCGAATTCCGCTCTTGTTACAAGTTCATCAGGTTGGAAAGTTCCGTCCGGGTAGCCAACCAAAACGCCTTGTTCTGATAATTCATTGATTTCTTTTGCTGCCCAATGGGTTGATTCCACATCCGGGTAAGCAAACGCTGCACTAAACATCATTGATAATGCAATAATTGTACTAAACAAAATTTTCTTCATAAGAAAACACCTCACTTTATAATTCGTATTCGTTAATAATCAAAATTTGTATTTCACCCGGATTAAGGGTTGTTGCAAGTTTACCGTTATCCAAAATTGGAGGTTCTGTTATTTTTGCCGGGATAGTGACTTTGTCGGTGTTGAATTTAGGCAATTTAACATCCCCTTTTGCGTATGAGTTGAAGTTAATATTGCCGATAACAACAATTGTTGTTGCATTGTAGGTTATTCCGTAAGCAAATATGTTCGGGTTAGTTGTTTTGAGAGTGTGGAATTTACCGGCATTCAGGTGAGTGGCAAAATATCTTTTAAATTGGTTAGCCATAACGTATTCGCTCATCAATATTTGATTATCCGCGCCGGCTCTTCTTGAGTAGTTAAACAAATCAACTTTACCACGGTTAACAAAATATTGCGTGTCGTCGGTTTCTGATGTGGCCGCGTTTTTATTCCCCCAAGCATAGACAAAGTTATCGCCGCTTTGGTTTCCGTCTAAGACAAATGAGTTTATCGGAAGGGTTGAATTTAGCCAGAATTGCATGATTGCAAACGGGGTACCTTTAGATAAAATTGGGCTTAAATCGTCGTGGGAAGAGAATACGCCGACAACTGCTTTTCTTTCGCTGCGTTTTTTTAGCGAATTGAATAATGTCGCCAATTTGCCTGTAAAATCTTTTGCGGAGTCAATATTTTTAAACTCGTCAAAGAAACCATAATACCCGTCAAAGCCTGCGCCCAAGAGTTTTTCTGCCGATGTGTTTACCGGTGAATTCGCTATAACTTTGTTGTTGTCAGACGCTTGCGCCAGCCAAAGCATTTGAGAATCAAATTTTCTTGAATAAGCGATCAAATCATGCCAGAACGCTGCTGTTTTTAAAGATGGTGCGCTGGCTCTAATGCCATCAACTTCGAGTTCAAGCATTAAGTCAACAAAACCGCGATAAACATCGAATACCTCTTGGTTATAAGCATTTTCATTTCCCGGAGCAAAAAGTCTTACGTCAGTCCAGATATCAGCCACAATTGGCTCACCATTAGCATCCTTGGCAAATAGTTCCGGGCGTTTTAAGTATAAATCATAAGCACCACATGCCGGTAGATCAACCATAACACGAATATTCTTGCTGTGAGCTTCGCGTATGAATTTTTTTGCCTGTTCAACGTCACTTAAAACGGTTTTATCACTAACAAGTTGTGGATTTAATTTCGAAAAGTCTGCAACAGCGTAGAGTGAACCGGCCGTACCAAGGGCTTTAATTTTACCTAATTCGTTGATTGGCATGAGTAAAAGAGTGTTTACGCCATAGGTTGTCATCGCATCCAATCTTGGAATGCCATTAAGAAATGTTCCTGTTTCTTCACCTTCGGACTTTTTAATCAGGCCGTCGCCGTCTGTATCAACAACGTTAAAACTACGCGGATTTACTTCCATTATAATGGCCGAATTGTTCAAAAAACGCGTTCTCAAATCATTTATCCAAACTCTATCTGCAAAAACTGAGTTTGCTGAAATTATCAAAACACCAAATAATAAAGCTGCAATCTTTTTCATGTACACTTCTCCCTATATATTCCAATATATCGCAAAATAATTCGTGTGGCAAATTATTAAGAAGGGTGAAGATAAAATATCTTCACCCATAAAGTTAATGCCTAATCATATTTGCCCAGAGCCCGTGGATATTACAATGTTCGCGGGCAATATAGTCACCCAACCCGTCTTTTACCAACATTTTGGGTTCATCATTAGGATTGAGAAATTGTAAAACAACTGTTTTTCCGTCCTGAGAAATTGTTTGAATAAACTCTATATGATGTTCATCAATCATAGGGTGTGGTTTTGCTCCTACACGCACTTCTTCGCTACCGTCTTCATTGATAAATTTTACAGGAAGATGTGATTCGCCTTTCATTTCTTCTTCCGTGTGCGCCGTTAGAAGCTTCATCGCTTCTCCGCAACAATAAAGCTCCCCATAGCCTGTTGTTAAAACTTCAACCAAATTTCCGCAAATTTCGCATCTGTACAATTCTAATTTTTCAGTCATAAATGCCTCCTTTATAAATCATTATGACACTTGCAACTTAAAAAACTATTAAACGATTGTATACAACCTCTTGATTATTTTTTTATTTTGTATTTATAATATTGCTGCTATACATATAACAGGAGACCCCAAGCATGATTATCGTAATGGAAAAGAAAGCTACAGAAGAAAATATTAACAAAGTTTGTGAAAGATTGATTGAATACGGATTTAGAATTCAAGTAAATAAAGGTGAAATTATTACGGTAATCGAGGCTTTTGGGGATAAAACCGGAGTATCACAAGATAGGATTTTGGCACTTCCTGGTGTAAAAGAGATTAAAGTTATTCGCGAGCCGTTCAGATTGGCATGTCGTGACAGAAACCCTGAAGATACAGTTATTACCTTTAAAAATGGTGTTAAAATCGGTGGAAATGAAAAGGCTGCATTTGTTGGCCCGTGTTCTGTTGAATCTTATGAAGGATTACTGGAAGTTGCAGTTGCTGCAAAAGAAATGCAGTGCGAATTCTTACGTGGTGGAGCGTTCAAACCAAGAACGTCACCGTATGACTTTCAAGGTTATGAAGAACAAGCGTTAAAATATTTAAAACGCGCAAGTGATGAAACCGGCCTTTTGACAGTAACAGAAGTCATGGATGCTGAGGATATCCCGCTTATTTCTCAATATGTGGATGTTCTTCAAATCGGCGCAAGAAATATGCAAAACTTTAAACTTCTCAAAGCCGTTGGGAAAGCCGGAATTCCTGTTATCTTAAAACGTGGGCTATGCAGTACTATTACCGAATTTCTTCTCGCGGCGGAATACATTATGTACAATGGCAACCCAAATGTTATCCTCTGTGAGCGCGGAATAAGAAGTTTTGACAGCAAATATACCCGTAACGTTGTTGATATAGCAGCAATTCCTGTTATCAAAAAGTTATCACACTTACCTATTATTCTCGACCCGAGCCATGCGACAGGGCAAAGATATCTAATTGAGCCGATTTCCAAGGCTGGACTTGTCGTGGGTGCGGATGGATTGATGATTGAAGTTCACCACAATCCTGAAACTGCACTTTCTGATGGTAAACAAAGCCTCTCCATTCCTGAATTTAAGGATATTATGGCACGTTTAAATACCCTGAACGGCAGATTAGCTTACGAGAAAAATTGTTTGTCAGCTAACGTAAGATAACTTAACAAAAATTAATATATTTTATATACAAGCGCAATATTTTTCACCCCTTAGTTTTTATATAAGTATGTACGGGAAAATACAAGGGGAAGATTAATGTCAAAAATTTCACGCATTTACTCAGGAATTAGAGCGTTTTGTGGCCGTGGCAATAAAAATACGGCGAAAGTCGCTGAAGCAGTTGTTTCTACAAGTAAAACCAAGGTTCGCCCAGGATTGCCGGGGGTAACGAGTTTGGAACGTCAAACCGGAAAAAATTTGGTATACAACGAAACTTCTACATTAGCTAATAATACGAAGAAAACCTCTACGGTTTTATATGCAGATAACGGCGCACATATAGGTAAAGGCGGAAATGAAGGACTTGAGATGTTTCGCGACAAGACTATTATTCGTGAAAAAGGTGCAAGTGTTTTCGGCGGAAACAGAATTACTATTAAAAAAGAATATAAAGAAACGATGGGCCAAACGGCACACGAACAAATTATAGTGAAAGACTATACGCCTGATGGTGTTATGGAACATTCCGAAACAATAACAAAGTATCGTCATTGGGACGCCCCTAAGAAAACAGTTTACGACAGAACCCGTTCGGTAAATGGTGAAACTTTGTACTCGCAAACCGTCAAAAGCCAAGAAGCTGCAAAACAAGTCGCACTTGATGAAGCTAAGGCCGCGGATGCTGCCGCAAAACTTGCGCGTGAAGAGGCGGCGATTCAGTTGGCTGCAGGAAGACCGCGTGTAAATGTCGGTAAAGTTTTAGGCGGCCTGAACGTTGAAGAGTTAAAAGTTGTTGAAAAAACATTGCCAAACGGCGCAATAAAAAAATATTATTTTAGACCTGAAACAGGTCCGGGAAATCGTAAGCCGGTAATTATCACTTATGATCACAGCAGCTTGCATAAAGAATGGATTTACAACGGCAAACAAGACGTTATTTTCTTTAAACAAGTCGGCAACGAAAAACCATATATCATCGCACGCCAAGGCAATACAGTCCAAGTTAGTTTTACAGATCCAAACCCTAACGAATTGACTTTTGCTAACGGACGAAAAATTTATCATCATAATAGCGGAAATAGAGTCGAAAGCCAATATTACAACGATGGAAATGATTATGCAAGAATTGGCAGAAATCATAAAATTGAAAAAGGCCGCGTAACTGTTGGAAACAAAGAATTTGATGAAGAAATAAAATGGTATAGCGACCCAACTAATGTTACGCTACAAAAAAGTTACGATATTAACCCAAGAACGCACGAATTCACCGGCTTGTCTGTTTATAACCAAAAGACACGTTCTGCCGCAGCTGCAAGGGTTAAAATTGGGGAAATCAACAACTACGCCAATGAGCGCTTCTTAAACTTTGAAGAATTGTTCTCGCCTTATAGTATCAACGGTTAAAATTTACAAATTCCCCCGCATGGCTAGGCGTATTGCTTAATTTAATAATTCCTTCTACAGGGTATTATTCGATTAAGGAGTACTTGCTATGCACAAATTATCATACAAAAAAATACCGTTAGAAGAAATAATTACACGTGCGCAGGAAGATGATTTTAAGGCCTTAGAAGAATTAATTCGCAGGGAACAAAAAAACGTTTATACAACTCTGGTGTACCTTTCAGGAAATAAAGAAAACGTTTATGATTTGACTCAAGAAGTACTTTTCAAAATTGCCAAAAATATAAAATCGTTAAATAATCCTAAAAATTTCAAAAGTTGGGCAAACCAAATTACCACGAATGTTTTTTACGATGATATGCGTAAAAATAAGCGGGATTATGAGGTTATTTCTCTTGAAGAAGACGAAAACAGTTCAATTTTTGCTACAATAAAGAATTTTTTTGTTGATAAAAAATGTAAACCGCCGGAAATATGTCTTTCCACAGAACTCGATAAAATTATCAAGTACGAAATTTTAAACTTGCCGGAATCTTTTCGCATTGTAATAATTTTAAGAGAACTAGAGGGGCTTTCTTATGAAGAGATTGCACTTGCGACAAACAGCAATATCGGCACCGTAAAATCAAGGATTTCGCGTGCCAGAACAAAATTGCAAGAAAGCCTGAAGGCTTATATATAGTAGGGAGAAGTAATTATGCAGAAAAAAATAACTTGTAAACAAATGCAAGCCATATTGCCGTTCTACATTAAAGGGCGCGTTAATCCGGCGCTTTGCGAAATTATTGAAGAACATTTGGCAAATTGTCCAAAATGTCACGAACTTTACCTGAAAACTTATGAGGAGGAAGGTGATTTTGCGTTTTTAGATGCCGAAATTGAATCCATTCCTGATGAAATATATTACGATGATGAGGAGAGATTTGCGACAAAAGAATATGCAAATTTCAAGAAAAAGCTTTCCGCCTATTTGGATAGCGAATTGGAAGACAGCGAAAACATTAAAATCAAAAAGATGACAATCTCAAACCCGCTTGCACGCAAGGACTTGGAGGATATGTATCTTTTTAAACGCCTTTTACATTCGTCATTTTTGAGAACACGGGATAATTGCAAATACGATTTTTCAAAATCAATTATCCATAAAATTACGAACGAAAATCCACCACACGCTGATTATATCTTGAAAATAGCCACATTTCTGTTGGTTGTATCTGCTGCGTTATCAATTAGCCTATTTTTGAATTAAACACGCATTGTTCCATTCGCAAGAGATGATTGAAACTTATCCATTGTAAAACGGTTATATGGTTGAGTTGCGGGTGACAAGTTTTCTTTTCTTTTTCGTAATTCTTCGTTTGCGACTTTTTGTTGTGCTGCAGCGTATTCGTTGCGCAAAAGTGGTGTCACAATGTTACAAGAGAGTATCGAGCCGGTTGTGCTCGCTAAAATATCAACACCGTTTTTGAACGACATGAATTCATCCTTTATCTCTGCATAGTTTGCGCTTTTTTTGATATCAAAATCCATTTTACCGATTTGGGTCGTTAATTTGTTTTTCTCAAGATAATTTTTGATTGCTTTATTGGCAATTTTACCGTTAGAAACCATTTTGGAACAAACGTTTTTCACGGAAGATGTCAGGCAGTAAAAAGAAAGAATATTGATTAAACCATCCCCCAATTCTTGCGGAATAAGGAAAGTTTTTTGCTCAGGTGCGATTTTATCGTTGGTAACAATAGCCATAATCTGAGCGGCAGACGATAAAATCCATCCGGCAGTACCAGTGTGCAAAAGCATTTTGCCCGGGTTTTCGCCGTAATTTTTATAAAGATACGTTTTTAAATTGGAGAATGCTTTTTCTAAATTCATTTTGCACCTCCAACTCGTTCTTTATTCTTTAATGCCCTGTCATTTAACGTGTTTGTGAAGAATTTTGTCAACGGCGCATCAATGAGAAAATTTGTAAACAGCATTACCCCAAGAGAAACAAACGTCCCTAATGCATTTTGATATTGTTTAAATTCATCGGTATCAACTTTTTTGACATCTTTTGGGGTGAAAAGGGTTTGCCACTTAGGCACACCTTTGCCCGGTAGTTTTGAACATTTTTGGATGCCTTTAATTGTACATTTTCTGACTGTATAGCCGGTTAAAGTTCCTGCAACAATTTTGGCAATTGTTCTACATACAGCTACTCTTCGGGTGTCTTCGTCAATCTCTCTTTTGTTATAGTCAATAAACGGTTGGGACATAAGGGCTGTAACGCCAAGTATCAAACGGTTTTCCGCGGAAGATATTTCACGTCCGGCAGCTTTAAAAAATTTATCAGCCTTTTCGCCGGTCACACAATTAGGCAACGCATCAGATACCGTCTGTCCGACGCTGCGCGCAGCTTTTTTGATTCTTTGACAAAAAGCACTGTTGGTAAATGAATTTTTTACACCGTTTACACTCATGGCTACACACCCAAAACAATAAAGATATTCAAGCGCTAGAATTGCCTAAATATCTTTTATTGTTAAGAAATATGTCATTAAAATTTTAAACGAGGCCCTCTTTTAACGCTTTAACTGCCGCTTGTGTTCTGTCATCAACAACGAGTTTTTGAATTATGTTGCAAACGTGAGCTTTTGCCGTATGTTCGGATATCGTAAGTTCAACAGCTATTTGCTGATTGGATTTGCCGTCAACGACCAGTTTCAGAACTTCATACTCTCGTTGAGTGAGGTTTGCGTGCTGTGCACGAAACGTCGCGCGTGACATTTTTCTTGCCGGAATCACACCGCAATTTTTTTCACGAATAATCGGTACAATTTGCGGATCAAGCCACATAGCGCCATCATTAACAGTTTTTATTATCATTTCAAGAACGTCTGTGTTAACATCTTTCATTACATAGGCTCTCGCGCCGGCATGAAGCGATGCGAAAACTTCTTCTTCCGACAAGTGAGATGTTAGAATAATAACTTTACAATCTTGTGAATATTCAATCAAACGTTTTGTAGCCTCAATTCCGTTTATGTCAGGCAGACCTATATCCATCAGAATAACATCAGGTTTTAAAAGTTTATATTTTTCGATTGCTTCTTTGGCAGTTGTAGCCTCGTAAACGGTTTCGATGCTGCTATGTTCTTCAAGTAGAGACTTCAAGCCTATTCGCATAAGCTTTTGATCCTCAACCAGTAAGACGTTTAAAGTTTTAGTTTCCATAGTCTTCTCCTTTTCTATGATTATTTAAAATCCATTTATCAAATTATTAATCCTATAGATTAGAAAAACTGTCGGTAATATTAATTAGAGAACTATTTGTTTACAAATATGTTTTCGTGTTAAAATCTAAATATGAAAGCAATTATGTACTACGGGCCAGAAAATATTTGTTATGAGGAAGTGCCAACACCACACCCAAAAGAGGGAGAAATTTTGGTTAAGGTTGAGTCAGCGCTTACTTGTGGTACTGATGTTAAAACTTATCGCCGTGGCCACCCCGTTTTAATAAAGAAAACACCGTCCGGTTTTGGGCATGAATTCGCCGGTACTGTCGCGGAAGTGGGAGTTGGCGTTACAACTTTTAAGCCCGGTGATAGAGTGGTTTCCGCTAATTCTGCCCCTTGCGGTGAATGCTTTTTTTGCCAAAAAGAACAATACAATCTTTGTGAAAATTTAGATTTATTAAACGGCGCTTATGCCGAGTATATCGTTGTTCCTAAGCGCATTGTCGAAAAAAATACACTTATTTTGCCTAATGATTTGAGTTTTGATAAAGCAGTTTTCGCAGAGCCATTGGCAAACGTTGTTCACGGGATTGAACGTACTCAGATTAATCCCGGCGATACCGTTGGTATTCTTGGGCTTGGCCCAATTGGACTAATGTTTGCCCGACTTGCAAAATTAAAAGGTGCAAGAGTTTTTGCAGCGGCAAGAAATCCGTTAAAACTCCAAAAAGCAATCGAATTTGCACAAGTTGACGGCATCATTGATTTGACAAAAACAGATAATATTTGCGAGGCATTTTGTAACGCAGCCAATTCCCCTCGTGGCTTGGATGTAATGGTTGAGTGCATTGGACTTGCGCAAATGTGGGAAGTTGCCTTTTCATGTGTAAGAAGAGGTGGAACAGTTCATTTTTTTGGTGGTTGTAAAGGTGGCGAAAAAGTTTCTTTCGACACTTCAAAAATGCACTACGGTGATATTAGAATGCTTAGCGTTTTTCACCATACGCCGAAATATTTCCGCGAAGCCCTAAACTTAATCGCGACCGGCCAGGTTGAAGTTGAAAAACTTATAACAGACACAATCGGCCTTGAAGATGTTGAAAATGCTATAAAAGCGCACATAAATGGTGATGCAATTAAGTTTTTAGTAAAACCCAGATAACATTTGAGGCTCGCGATTACGAGCCTCAACAAACCTTCTCTTCTTATTTTGGATATTACTTAACCGCGTATAATACGGCCTGAATACCTGCCGTCTTGTTAATCTGTCTGACGGCTTCTAACGCCTTACTTCTGCGGCGTTTTGCTCCTCTTAATATATATTTAACGCCTACGCGCTCATTATCTGTTAGGGTAATTTTTGTTCTGTACATTTAATATAAACTCCTTAGATTTCGTATTATGTATATCGGCCATTCGCGTGATAATCTTTAGTCAATGTAACGAATTGTTAATTTAACACAAAAAATAGGCAATCCTTTTGAATAAATAAACTTTATAAGTATATATAGAGTATAGAAAGAGTATTTATCATGGAGGATAATTATGGCTTTACCAGAAATTAACGGTGGCGGCAGAGCTGAATCATTGTGGACTAAAGCGGAAGTTAAGAAAAAGCCCGTTGAAGAACAAACCCCGACTCAGGGCATGACGGCGGCGTTTTTGCCTAATGGCGGGACTTTTATGGATGCAGTACATAACTTGAATAATTCTACCGGCGGCAATAACTGCGCAGGTATATAACAAATTTGATTTTTATGTTAGAATATCAATGCTATGATTTTAGTAATTGATATTGGCAACAGCAACATAACTTTTGGAGTATTTGACGGTGACGAATTGGTCAAAAGATTTAGAGCACCGTCAAATATTTGTGCGTCAATGGATGAATATGTTGCCTTAATCAATGAAAATCTTGAAGGTAAAATGTTACACGGGGCAATTGTTGCATCTGTTGTGACTGATTTTGATTACAAATTTAAATTTACACTTGATAAAATATTTGGCATTGATACTGTTGTTTTAAACGCGGATTTACCGCTGGATTTATCAATCAAACTCGATAATCCGAAGGAACTTGGGGCAGATAGGATTGCAAATGCTATCGGCGTGTTGGAGAAATTCAAAAAGAACGCTATTGTGGTTGATTTTGGGACCGCGACTACTTTTGAGGTTGTCACTGCGAAGCGAGAATTTATTGGCGGTTTGATTACGACAGGACTTCATTTACAGTTGAACGCGTTGAGTTCAAAGACGAGTAAATTACCTCAAATTGAATTGTATCCGCCTAAACAAGCAATTGCTACAAACACTGTTGATGCGATTTTGTCAGGAATTGTTCTGGGCAATGCATGCATGATTGACGGAATGATTAAGAAATTCCGCGCAGAGTTGGCTCCTGAAGAGTTTATAGTGGTTGCAACGGGCGGTTTTGCAAGCTTTATAGAAGGTTATATGAAGGGCTCTTTTGACTATATAGAGCCGGATTTAACTTTGGACGGGCTACGTGCTGTTTACAATCATTGTCTTAATGTTATTGGCAAGTAAAAATTTTTATTATACAATTAATTTATGAGCGTTTTGAAGCACATATTTAGACAAACAGTTACGTACAAACTTTTTAAAAGTATTTTTGCAAATCTTGTCGAATTTACGGAAGTTATGGGCAATATTACCACTTGTGCTTTTGAATTTTTCAAAGCGTTATTCCGTGGGGAATTGGACGGAAAAGAATTATTAACCCAATGTGAGCGTTTCGGAGTGAGTTCTTTGCCGATAACGCTTTCAATTGTTGGCATGACTTGTGTAATTATTGTATCGCAAATTGCACAAGAAATGGTTAAGCAAGGTGGCGGCAATTTTGTTGGAGCGCTTGTTGCGGTTTTGATTGTTCGCGAATTGGGCGTTATTATGTCTGGGTTTGCCATAATTTCAATGATTGGTTCGTCCTTAGCTTCTGAACTTGCAACAATGCGTGTTACGGAGCAAATAGATGCATTACAAACTCTAAAAGTCAATCCGTTTGGATATCTTTTTGTGCCTAGAATTGTTGCCGGAATTATTATGATGCCGTTTATTGTTGTTTTGTCGTCATTTTTCGGGATAATTGCGGGAGCCGTGACATCTGATCTGGCCGCAGGATTGAGTTACAGAGTTTATTTCGATTCAATCTGGATAGGAATTTTTGCAAAAGATTTATTTGTTTGTCTGGCAAAAGCGTCGTGTTTTGGCGGAGTAATTGCGCTGATTAGCTGTACTTTTGGTTATTTTGCAAGCGGTGGGGCCAAAGGTGTTGGGACTGCAACAACACGCGCTGTTGTGTGGTCTTTCGTCGCAATCGTTATCATCGACATGCTTTTCGCAATCGGATTTTTCTTTTAATAAGGCAATAAGTAAATAAGTAAATAAGTGAATATGAAGTGTACCCGAAAACCTGGACAAGCGGCTAGGAAGTAGTAAAATAAAGAAAGAGGTACACCAATGAAATTTAGTAAAGAAGAAAAAGACCGTTTACGTTCTAATCCAAACGTAAAAGAAGTTTACCAATCAACTATCCATTA
>JAZUCM010000122.1:0-8102 GCA_045639085.1 Candidatus Gastranaerophilus bacterium | reverse complement strand
GATTGGTAAACTTCTTTTACGTTTGGATTAGAACGTAAACGGTCTTTTTCTTCTTTACTAAATTTCATTGGTGTACCTCTTTCTTTATTTTACTACTTCCTAGCCGCTTGTCCAGGTTTTCGGGTACACTTCAATAAGTCATTATAAAACATAAACCATTAGCCAATCTTACCATAAGTCACTTTAAGACAACCATAACGACCTATTCACCTATTTACTTATTAACCTATTGCCTTATATTATTAATAATCCGATACAACCATATCGTCGTCATCTTCCAATGAAGACAAATCTTTACTATAAACAGCGTCGAAATCTTCCGGCAAGTATTCAGGATCCGGCCAAATAGTATCTTCGTCAAATCTTGAAGCATGAAGATTTACAGAAGACGTAAAATCAGAATTACTCAAATCAGCTTCTGAGAAAATACATCCCGCCAAATCTGTATCCGTAAAATTACAATAACTCATAACCGCATAACTGCAATCAGTTCCGGTCATCAAACTTTCTGAAAAATCACACTCGATAATGTGAGAACGCGTAAAATCTACAGATGTTAAATCAGTATTAGTAAAATTAATCAAAGACAAACTACAATCCGCAAAAGAACTTGAATTAAGGTTTACATCGCTAAAGTCGATTTCATTCAATGTCATGCCGGAAAAATCAATTTCACTCAAATTAATTTCTTCCTCTTGTTCAACCTTCCACTCATTAAACCTATCCGGATTTTTTCTCAACAACTCAACTAATTCTTCTCTAGTATAATCTATCATCTAAAATTTCTCCTTTTAACAGTTATTCTCTACAAATTTGTATTCATTGCGACCAAAATGGCTTGAGTTCGTCCGCTAACGTTAAGTTTTTTGTATATTGAATTCAGGTGGGTTTTTACAGTTACTTCTTTGACGACCATTTTGTCGGCTATTTCTTTATTGCTAGCGCCTTTTGCAAGCATGGACAAAACCTCTTTTTCTTTATTCGTCAAGCTATTTAAACAAAATTTTTGAGATTTTGCCACCTTCGGCTTAGAACGTCTTAGTACCGCTTCCATTCTGGCAAGTAAATTAGGGAGCATAAAAGGTTTTACAATGTAATCATCGGCCCCGTTTTTCAGACCCAGAACCATTTTCTGCTCATCATTCACTGCCGTAAGCATTATAACAGGTAAGTGTTCCGTCAACGAATTTTGCTTTATATTTTTGAGTGTTTCCCACCCATTCATATTCGGCATCATAACGTCTAAGAGTATAATATCAAAATCAAAATTTTTTGCAAGTACTTTTAATGCTTGCACCCCATCCGACGCACACACAACTTCATACCCATAAAACGGAAGGGCATCTTTCAAGTATTTTGAGTTATCGTCAATGAGTAAAACCTTTGTCATAGTCAATATTACTTATACAATTTTATTCTTCAATGCTTTTAGTGCCGCTTGTAATCTATCATCTACTTCCAATTTTTGCAGAATATTAGCAACGTGAGCTTTTGTAGTGTTGATACTTATAACAAGAATTTGCGCAATTTCCATATTGCTGTAACCCTCTGTCATCAATTTTAGAATTTGAGATTCGCGCGCAGTCAAATCATATTTTTTAGCATTCTCAGCCGGATTTTCATCTTGTATTTGCGCCTGCGAACTTGCCTTCAAAACAATATGCGCAATACTCGGATCAAACCAAGCCGCGCCATCGGCAACAGATTGAACAACCGAAATAAGTCTTTGCGGATTAATTTCTTTTGAACAATACGCATTTGCTCCGGCTTTCAAACTGCTAATAACTTCTTTTTCATCGTTATGAGATGTCAACATAATAATTTTCACGTCTTTTTTTCTGGAACGAATTTTCTGAGTAGCATCAATTCCGTTCATACCCGGCAAGCCCAAATCCATAATAATCACGTCAATCGGATTTAAATCATAAATCTCAATCGCTTTTTCAGCTGATTCCGCCTCAAAAATTTCGTTTACATAATCAACACCCTCAAACGTCGTTTTCAAGCCAAAACGAGTCAATTCGTGATCTTCTACAATTAAAATGTTCAACTTTGTCATATATTTAACGCCTCTTTCGCCGGTTCAAAATCAGGGTTTAAAAGCAAAGATTTTTGGAAATTTTGTTGCGCTTCGCGCATGTTTCCTTGCTTATTACATAAGACCCCTTGATAATAATAATATTTAAAATTGTTTTCGTCAATATCTTTAACTATTTTCAAATACTTATCCGCTTCGGAAAGATTTTCTTTTCGCATTTCAGCATCGGCCAACGCCAACCAGCCGTCAGTGTAGTTTGTATTAATAGCAACTGCTTTTCGCAAATATGCAAACTCCTTGGTACTATCCAATAACGCTAAATTATAATAAGAGCGATAGGCGTTATTTGAGGCAACAATTGCACTTTCAAAAAGTGTCTTCGCCCTTGCGGTCTCTCCTAATGCCAAATACGTTTGCGCCAATTTTTCACAATATCTCAGTTGCTTTTTATCTTTACGGCAAGCCTTAGAATAACATTTCGACGCTATTGCAAAATCTTTGTTCGCCGAATAATAATCTCCCAAAACTTCATTTGCAAGAGCGGAACTCTTTGCTTTTGTTGCAAACCCAAACGCCTTGTCATAATCTTGCGAGTCATAATAAATTCGAGCCAAAAGTGCATTGACATCTTTATTTTTCTTTTCTATCGTCAACAGAGTTCTGATAGCCTTCTCATAAGCTTTTTCCCAATAGTAATAATAACCTAAATGATAATTTTTATCAGCGTCTTTTTTCGCTAGCTTATACAGAACATATTCTTGTAAAGAATTTATTTTATCCGTAAACGTCACCGAATAAATCTGCTGTTTTTTAAGTTTATTAATAACCTTTAACGCCTCTTTAGGCTGATTGTTTTCAGCAAGTATTTCAACCTGCAACGCTTGGTAATTCAAATTTTTCGGATTTAATTCCACAGCCTTGTCAATATACAATTTTGCGTTCACAAAATCCTTATTCTGCACAAACGCAAACGCTTGAAGATAATTTGCATAATCCACTCCCTCAAGCGAAGTATCATTTTGACCTAACTCACTCAAAACCTCGGAGGTTTGTTCATTATAAACAATATTAGAATACAATTCCGCAAGATAAATCTCTTTTTTTAATCGCATCTGAGCACTCGGGAAATAGTACTGTTTGATATCTTCAACAACAATACCGGCAATATCTTTTTCTTTAATCTTACTCATCGCTAAGTCAGATAGAGAATACAGGCCTATTTTTGCCATTTCAACAGCCATTTTCATATAAAAATAATCACTGGCATTAGCGTTTTCAAAAAGGTTTTTAAAATCATCATAAGCCGGTTTTATATTACTATTTTTAAACCGCTCAAAAGCAATATTATAAAGTGCAAACGGACTGTCATAACTGATAGAAACTTTCTTTGGCGAATCTTGAGTAAGTTTCAAAACACTTTGCATGACAGGGTCAACAAATTTAAGCTGAGAATACAAATCCTCTGCCCAACTCGGCACAGTCGCAAAAAATATTAAACTCACCGTCAGTGCAATTTTTTTCATCTGTTAAACTTTTTCCTCTCCGTTTTTGCACGCGTAATAACTTTCAAAAACCTCAAAAAGTTTTTGTTGTTTTTTAGTTGGTTTTTCACTGTTACCGGCCTTGTAAACATCCATCAGATTTGCATCGGCCAAAACTTTTATATCTTTTGCATCCAAAATTTTACCCGGATTTTCGCTCAAGAAAATCTGAATAAGTTCCACAAGCGAAATCCCAAGAAACACATCCACAATTGACTTATCGAAATGAGTGCCGGAATCTTTCAACAAGATATTAATAACATTCAAAATAGGCATTCTATCGCGGTAATGACGTTTAGAAGTAATCGCATCAAAAACATCCGCAACCGCCAAAACTCTTCCGCCAAGCGGAATATCTTCCCCGCTCAAGCCACGGTAATAACCGGCGCCGTTAAATTTTTCATGGTGAGAACAAGCGATTTCAGTAATAAGTTTAAAATCCTTAGACATGTGAATTTTATCCAAAATATCATGCGTTATTCGCGCATGCTCTTGAATATGCGCATACTCTTCTGCCGTCAGTTTACCCTCTTTTTGCAACACGGAATCCATAATTCCGATTTTGCCTATATCGTGAAGAATTGCCGCTTTTTCAATCAAGCTAATATCTTTTTCTGAAAGCCCAAGTTTGCGTGCAATCAACACAGAATACAATTTTACTCGCAAAGAATGCCCGGCCGTAATCTTATCACGCGCGTCGATAGAAGTCGCAAGCGTATCAATAAAACTTTCAAAAAGTTCTTTTTGTTCCTTATAAAGTTGTTCTTGTTGCGCAAAAAGTTGAGCGTTTTCAAGCGCAATGCTTGCGCTACCGCCAATTGCAACCAACAAATCCTCATCACTTTTGGTAAAGTAACCTTTTGATTTATTAAGAACCTGAAAAACCCCAATGATTTCCTGATTATTATTTTTAATCGGTAAACACAGAATTGTATTCGTTTTATACCCGGTTTTCAAATCAACTTCGGGGTTAAAGCGCTCATCATTATAAGCGTCCTTAATATTAATACTTTCGCCGGTTTTTGCGACATATCCTGCCAAACCTTTACTTGCCGGGAATCGAATCTCTTCACTATCCATCCCGAGCGCAACCATCGACCAAAGTTCGTCCGTTTCCTTATCCCAGAGAAACACCGTGCAGCGATCAGCCTGAATTGCATTTTTGGTTTCTTCGGCAATAACTTTCAACAAAACCCTAATATCCGTCAGAGCCGTAATTGAACGTCCGATTTTAACCAACGAAACAAGCGGATCGGCTTTCACCGGGTGCGAAAAATCCAAACCGTTATTAATTTGACTGATACGTATTGTCAATGTATCGCTAATATCATAGGCAATATTTTTCTGACTGGCAAAATCCTTTGCATTAAGATAATGTTTCATTGCGACTTGAGTATCATTTTCGCTAAAGTTAAGTTCACCCAGAACAAATTCATTAAGCATTTTGGCCGAAGTATTATTGCCGTGTGCAGCCAAAAACGCCGCCTCATTAATCAATCCGAGCGAAGACTTAAAATTATTTTTATCAAGCAGATAATTAGCAAACCCCATTAAACTCATACATTCAGAGTTCAACTCATTGCAATTTTTCTCTCTCAATTCATCAGACAACGCTTTTATGGCGGTAAGAGCCTCTGTAGCATCTCTGTCAATTAAAAGCGAGATAATCTCCAAAATATTCTTTTTATAGGTATCACAAACTTTAACCATATACACCCTTTTTTAAAATTCTACACTATTAATTATGATTTGTAAAGCCGGAACGATAATAACTTACCGTCTTACACACCTTGTAAAACCGACATTAATATCACCTTCTTGCGTATAAGCACTTAGGGTATTATTCAAGTTTTGGGCCTGCCAGAAAGTGTACGTAGTGGAGCTTGTAGCCGCTCTGGTCGAAGTAAGATACGGGCCTTCAGCGTTAGCTTGTATGAGGGGTGAGTTCAACATCAAGGTAGCGGCTTCAAACCTATTAGGCACTCTAAAGCCTTCCGGGCAAACATTTGCGGTACCATTCAAGGACGTAGGCAAAGCATGCGGAATCGGCGCACTAACGATAGGGTCAACCGGGAAATACACGGTTATAAACCCGATATCTTTACCCACCAAATTAGGCGCGGCGTCAGCGTTGACATCATAAACCATATTTAAACAGACATGGTCAAACATATTAATGCCATAATTTCCGCCCTCGATATCTACGGGGGTTTCACCTTGAGGGGGGTAACATTGTGGATTGTAGAAAATCACGGCGGACTCGCCATTATCGGTATCAAACGCGGCGACCATGGGTTCAGAGCCGCCCATTTCGGCGTTTTCGACCTCAGAATCCGCATAAGAGAAGTCAATGCTTATCCCCAAATCTTTCCAACTTGCGGGAAAAGTTGAAGTTGTGCCATCAGCCAAGCGCGTGATTGATTCTCTATTTATCCCGCAAACCTCGATATTTGATGCGGCGCAAATATTGTTAACCTTAATAACGGATTTCAGGGCATTTGAGATAAACCCATGGGCATCGTTGTAGGCATCAATGGACTCAATCATTGGCATAGCTTGAGTAATTTTAGCGACGAACGTTTTTCTTTTTGGGGTCCAGATACTGTCGTCGAGGTTCCCGCTAAAATATTGAAACGCCGCGAATCCAATACCGCAAACGAGGAGAAACAGCCAAAAGGATTCGCCATCGGTGAGTGCACGGGATTTTTTTGTAGCGAAATTTATAAAATTTTTCATATACCACACCTTTTAAGAATAATACTGAGACAATTTTACCACTATAGGGAGTGGGAGGTCAATATAGAAACAAAATATTTACAAAGAATGATTGACACGAGCGAAAATAGTCTTGCGTTTTTGTAGTTATGATGTAGAATGTAGGAAGAGCGTGTGCCTGTAGCTCAGTAGAATAGAGCGTTGGTCTCCGAAGCCAAAGGTCACGGGTTTGACTCCCGTCAGGCGCAGATACGGGTTCGTAGCTCAGTAGGATAGAGCAACGGTTTCCTAAACCGGAGATCGCGAGTTCGACTCTCGCCGGGCCCATACTTACCAAAAACGGTTTTTCCGTTTTTGGTAAGTATCGCTTGGTAAAGAGTCGACACGCCCCTGGCGAGTTGCGGATTTGCGGACGGACGGAGTGAAACGAGTCCGGATAGCGAACGAATTTTGTCGACTTAGAGCAAAGCCCTATAGACAAAACTTCGTGAGCGTGGAGCAAATCCAAGACGCGACTCTCGCCGGGCCCAATAAACAAGAGATAGCCTTTGCTATCTCTTGTTTATTTATGCATCGTTGAGTGTTACGAACTCGCCACAAAAACTAGCGGAGGACACAGCGCACGGAGAGCACAACCGACTTGTAAACCGAATAGCGGACGCCGTAGTTCGTGTTCACTTCCAAAGCTCTGTCTGCGCTGAAACCCGAGCCAGACCAGAAGTACGCGGAAGCAGTTAAGTTGATTAAATCTTTGTTTATCAACATCGCTGAAAGTTCATCAATATTCGGAATGCGACTTTCAGGATTTTGTGCTGTACAGAGACTTGCTGCGCCTGCCCAAGCAGAAGTTCCTGCGTTTTCACTGGATGATGGCATTGGTGCGACTACAATTGGGTCGTTAGAATTGAATGAGGTGATGAAACCCATGTCTTTACCAATTGTGTTTGGACCTTTATTTCCGTTCAAGTCGTATAGAAAGTTTACGCACATTGTTGCCTCTGGAAAACCAAATACGTTGCCGTATTGAGTAAGGCTAGCTTCGTTTAAATATTCGTATTTACAAGAATGGTTGTAGTATGCAACGATACTTTCACCATTCTGAGTTTCAAATGCAGCCACTTTTGTGTCCATTGTTGAATATGAACTGCCTGAATATGCAACACTTCTAAACCATGCATTTAGGCCGTATAATGTCGTAGGCAAAGTCTTTTGGCTGCCTAACATGTCGGTGTAGCTTGCTTGAATACCCCAGTCTTGTAGATGGGCGTTATCACAAATATTATTAATTTTTAGAACTTTGCTCAAGCCCTCGGTTAGAAAACTCTCTGTTGCAGTATCAGTAACAGTTGTAGAACCAGCTTCGTCGGTTGTTACGGTCAATGTTCCATAGCCCGCAAGTTGTGGCATCATGGCGATGGCTTGGGACATACGAGCGTATAACGCTTTTCGCTGAGTGTTCCAAGTCCGTTCGTTGATGTTCGCCATTAGTGATGGCAATGTAATCGCCGCAACAACACCGATGATTGTTAGGGAGAGAAGTATCTCTGCCATCGTAAATCCAAGTTTTTTTGTCATTTTTAATCCTCCTGCTATTCTCATATACGCATTTTACCATATTTTCTTGCGTTTTTCAAGTAGCGTTAGAAAATATGCATTCGTCGGGGAGGTTAAACTCGACAAAATCGTCAAAACAGGTGCCGCAAAGCCAGATATAATCAGGCTGTTGAGGCGCCCCCCCCCCCTATTGAACTTTTCATTTTTTTAGTTTGTAATATCATATTTTCATGATACCGTATTTTTTGAGTTTG
>JAZUCM010000121.1:0-23238 GCA_045639085.1 Candidatus Gastranaerophilus bacterium | reverse complement strand
ATCGCTTATGGCGAACATTAACGAAAGAACCTGGAACACGCAACGCAAGGCGGTTTACGCTCGCCTAAGCCAAGCGATTGCGATGATGCCACAGTTGAATGGTTATGGCGAATATGAAGGCACAAACACAGATGGTTCTGTTACTGCAACAAAAGACACGGCAGCTGAGGCCTTTTTGACCGAAGGCTTGAGTAAAGTCCTCAAGATTAACAACATTTGTGATGCCACTCACCTAGCAGATTGCGGAATTGCGGCGTCGTTTACCAATTTGGCAGGTTCTGCAATTAAGTGGCCTGCAAAATTAAGTGAACTGAATCCTATGTTTACTGGTAGTTATATTGGTACTAATTCGGCAGATAGTGGTTTTGTTTATCAGAATCCTCAGCAATATATTGATACAAATGCTGCAGCGTTTGAAACTCAAAATGGCGAATCAATAGTTCTTTATTATAATCCATTCTGTTTTGGCGATACGGATGGAAATATTTCTCATTATTCTCAACCTAAAATGTGTGCAAATTTTGTATATGACTTAAATGGTAACAAGGGGCCAAATACTGTCGGTAAAGATATTGGCTTTGTAACAGCTTTGTACTCGCTAGAGGCTAGTGTTGTTGCGCCAATTCCATTGTCAACAGATGCAAGTTCAGCAGCAATGGGCCAAACAGAGGCAATTGAAGCTTGTTCAGCGCAAGATGTTGATAGCCGACTACCTAACCGTGATGAACTATCAGCCATGTTCTATAATCAATTCCTTGTTGGCTTGCAATCTACTAACTTTTGGTCTGGTTCAGTAATATCATCTGGTGAGTCTGGTACAGCTTGGTACCTTCGTTTTACTACTGGTACTCGTTATCCAAGTTCCAAGACTAACGGTTATTACGTAAGGTGTGTTAAGCGTTAGGCTTGGCGCGTACAAAAATTACCCTATTGGGTAATTTAAAAATATGAAAAATGATTTATTATAAAAGTACCCAAACAACGGGCGATCCTTTGAGGTCGCCCCCCCAAAAAAAAATGATTTTCTGTTCTGACATTTTTGTGTGTCCGAACAAAAATTCACGAAACGGAACGTGAGCGAATTTTTGAGAGTGGCGTATTAGACAGCGGAGCAACGGGTCGGCTTGCGTGGAGCAAGACGAGCAGGTTGCGGAGAACTGCTTTTTGTGTATAATTAATTTATGGTTGAAAGTGCTTATATACATATCCCGTTTTGTCGGCAGAAGTGTAATTATTGTTCTTTTGTGTCGTTTCCGATTTTGCACAGAAAAGGCCAGTATTTGGCCGCACTAAAGAAACAGATTGCAAAAGAGTATCGTGGTGAGTCGCTAAAAACGCTTTATTTAGGCGGGGGGACACCTTCTTTGCTAACGTTGCCGGAACTGGAGCCGCTGTTGGGGCTTTTTAATTTGGCGCAGGGTGCGGAAGTCACTCTTGAGGTTAATCCTGAAACGGTTAACGCGGAATATTTTCAAAAACTTGCAGGAACTTGTGTCAACAGATTGAGTATTGGTTCTCAGAGCTTTGATGATAGAATTTTGAAGTCGATTGGGCGAAAGCATAAGGCGGAAGATGTTTTCCGCGTAGTGCAAGAGGCGCGCGAGGTGGGGTTTGAAAATATCAGCCTTGATTTTATATACGGGTTGCCCGGGCAAACGATGGAGGGTTTTATTCAAGATTTAAAAACAGCGGTGGGACTTGGTGTTGAGCATATTTCGCTGTATGGCTTGAAGATTGAGGAAGGCAGTTTTTATTATCGTAAACCGCCTCAAAACTTGGCTGATGAAGAGTCGCAGGCGCAAATGTATTTAGCCGCGATTGAAACTCTTGAGGCAAGTGGGTTTGAACATTACGAGATAAGTAATTTTGCCCGAGCAAATCGCTATTCCCGCCACAATGTTAATTATTGGGAAAATGGTGAGTATTATGGCTTTGGGCTTGCTGCGCACGGTTATGTTGAGGGCGTAAGGTATTCTAATACAGAAAATTTTGAGGACTTTTGTGCAGGTGAAGCCGTGCAAATTTTTTCGAATAAGTTATCACAACAAGAAAGGTTGGAGGAAGAAATTTTTCTCGGATTGAGACTTATGCAGGGGATAAATGTTAAGAATATTAATGAAAAATTTGAAATTGATTTCGAAAAAAAATATGCGAAAATTTTAGAAAAATATTTGGCCGATGGGTTTTTAGTCCGTCAAAACGGAATTTACGCTTTTTCTAAAAAAGGTGTTCTTGTAAGTAATTGCATTTTGGCTGATTTTATTGAGGATTAAACACTTTGCAAATGGAATTAAATATGTTATACTGAAAGAGTTAGGATAAGGATAACATGTTTTGTAATAAAATTTTGGGTAAGTTAAGAAAAAAAGTTAAAGCTTTTACGCTGGTTGAAGTACTCGTTGCTTTAACCGTTATCGGTATCGTTGCGGCGATGACGTATCCGACGTTGCAGCCAAAGGTTCAGGAGTTGATGTTCAGAGTGCATAAAAAAGTTTTGCACACCCGAGTTGCGCAGGCGCTGTCTTTGATGAGTTCGTTGAAAGATTATCATTCCGGCGCGGAGTTTTTGGATAGGTATCGTGATTACGTTAAATTGCATATGGTTTGCGACGGGGATAAGTTTCATGCTTGTGGGTTGCCGAGAGTTTTCACGGCACTTGACGGAAATATGTACAGAATGCCGCGTACCTGGAGCGAATTGAGCCCGGAATCGGTTGAAATGTATTATGAAGACCCGGAATCCGGCAGTGTTTATGAAAATTATCAGGACGATTTCGACAGCGTTGCATTTGTTACTGATAACCAAGAAACAATAAACCTTTTTTACAATACGTCTTGTACCACCGCTGAGTTGAAAGATAATCCTGAATATTTTTTGACTAATTCAGTTTGTGTAAACATGATTTATGACTTAAACGGTATCAAACCGCCGAATGTCGTTGGGCAAGATATTGGGTTTATAACTATTTTTAAACCTGTTGAAAGTATGGTTGTTGCTCCTGTGCCGCACGTGGAAGATGTTATCGGACAAGCGTCTTCAGATATGTCAAGCAAAGCATGCCGGGCTCAGAAAAATACCCTCAGAGTTCCGACGGATTATGAACTTGCGTCGATGTATATCAACAAAAAATTTATCGGATTTTCCGGCGGGAATTACTGGTCCTCCACATTGCATTCCACCGAAAACGCTTGGTATTTGTGGAGCGACACCGGCATGATGATGCGTGAACCTTTTGATCGTACCGCGAATATGGGTTTGCGTTGTGTTGTCAGATAGATTTTAATAAGGAGCTTTATATATGTTAATTAAATCAATAGAACATTTTTCCCAAGTGAATCCCGACGTACTTGTCGTCAATCTTTTTGAAAATTGTTCGTCACACGTGGATTTTGTTAATAAATTCGTTGTTGAGCCAGAAGAGTTTGACGGGAAATACAATACAACTTACTTATTGCAGACTTTAGGCCAGTTCCCGGTTGCAAAAATTCTCGTTCTGGGTTGCGGAAAAAAAGAAGAATTTGATTCTAACAAAGCGCGCGTCGTTATTGCAAAAGCTATAAAAACTTTGGCCGCGGCAAAAGCAAAAAAAGTTGCTTTCGACCTTGACTTTGGGTTTGATTACGGTCAAATCGGTGCCGTAGGTGCAAATATCGGAAATTATTCGTTTGATAAATATAAGAACAAAAAAAATGAGAGGGTCGCAGAAGTTTATTTTACAAAAGTTTCTCCAAGCGAGATTGAAAAAGGTGAATTGATTGCAGCAGCGATGAATTTCGCACGTGACTTAGCTAATGAGCCGGCGCAATACGCAACACCACAAAAACTTGCGGATTTGGCAAAATCTTTTGATGGTCTTGAAACGTTTGTTTTTGAGCACGAAGAAATCAAGGCTCGTAAAATGGGAGCGTTTTTGGCCGTCGCTCAAGGTAGCGTTAATCCGCCAAAATTTATCCACATGAAATACACCCCTCAAAACCCTAAAAAACGTATCGCGATTATTGGCAAGGGAATTTGTTTCGATAGTGGCGGCTTGGACATTAAACCCGCTGCGTCAATGCTTACGATGAAAGATGATATGGCAGGTGCGGCTTGTGTTTTGGGCATAATGAGCGTAATTAAACGTTTGGCGCCTGATGTTGAGGTACACGGGGTAATTGCGGCGTGCGAGAATATGCCGAGTGGAAATTCTTACAAACCGGGTGACATTCTGACTGCAAAAAATGGTAAAACAATCGAAGTTGATAATACTGACGCGGAAGGACGTTTAACGCTGGCAGACGCTTTGTGCTACGCTTGTGAATTAGGCGTTGACGAGGTTATAGACATTGCGACATTGACAGGTGCGTGTTCAGTTGCCTTCGGTGCTGTTTGCGCCGGAATTCTCGGAAATAACGACGAACTTGTTGAAAATGTCAAAAATGCGGCGTTTGAAGTTGGTGAAAAATACTGGGTTTTACCGACCTACGAAGAGTACAAAAACGGCTTAAAATCTGAAGTTGCAGATATGCGTAACACTGGTGGCCGTGCAGGTGGCGCCTCATCTGCCGGGTTGTTCTTGCGCGAGTTCGTCAATGGACCAAAATGGGCGCACATTGACATCGCGGGCGTTGCGTTCTTGGATTCACCGTTGAACGAGTTCATAAAAGGTTCAACCGGCGCTGGTGTAAGAGCTTTGATAAATTATATTTTGAAATAAAAAAACCGCCTCTATAGAGGCGGTTTTTTATCCATACTGTTTAACAATGGCATCATTAATAAGATGAGAAACTGAAACATTTTCCTGTTCTGCAAGTTGAAGTAGTTTCAAGTGCATTGCTTTTGATGTTCTTATACTTATTCTTCCGTTTGCATTGGCTATTGATTGCGGTTCGATTATGGGAAAGTTGTCTTCCAGGCAGCTCTCAATGTAAAATTCAAGTGCCGATTGGATTTCCATAGAAGCTTCTTCAAGTGTGTTACCGCCCGAATAACAGGACAATCCCGCGACACGCGCAGAATATTTTCCGTCCGGGTGTTTTGTAAACTCAAATTGCCAGGGTAAATTGAGATAATATTTTAAATCTTTTTTTAATGGTTCCATTCCTTAATTATAGGTTATTGTAACATACTTGTCAAGATATATAATGACAACTGTGTGTTCTGATATCTCCATATTGGTATAGGTTGTAATCTTTGGGTAGCGTAGAAGAATTTTGCTTCGCCACTTGGCTAATTGACAATGTTTGTAGTTTTATGTTACCGTGTTCGTTGATATGTTTATATTAAATTTATGCAAGGGAGTTCATTATGAAAAAGATTATTTGTCTGGCTTTATGTTTATCTTTTCTTTGTTTGCAGGCTTCTGCGGTTGTCTTACCCGAAGGTAAGGCGGTTGTTGTAAAACCTCAAAAAGAAATTGATTCTGATGATTTAAAATTAGGTGAGAACGTGAAGTTTGAAGTTTTGCAATCTGTTAAGGTTAATGGTGAAACTGCTATTAAAGCTGGTACGGAAGTAGTTGGACAAGTTGTAAAAAGAAAAAATAATTTTATTTTAGGAATTCCCGGAGAGTTGGAAATTAGTGGGTTTAAAATTGAAACTGATGGAGAGCCGGTTTTGTTAAGAGGTTCGATGGTTGACAAAGGTGAAGGGCGCTACTGGGCTCATGTTGGGTGGTTTTTTATGTTCCCTCTTCTATTTGTGAAAGGTGGAGATGGTAAATTCCCTGCAAATGTTCAATATACACTCTACTCCATGGAAGAAGTAAGATTATAATTCAACTAAAAAAGAGTCCCTGCGGACTCTTTTTTTAGCCGATAAAGGGACTCGAACCCTTGACCTACTCATTACGAATGAGTTGCTCTACCAACTGAGCTACATCGGCATGCCTATTAGAAGTGGCTATATCAAAATTCTACCACAATAATTCTTTTTTATCCACTTTTTTTGAAAATATTTGCATTTACCTTCTTTATCGATGTTTTTGCGCTATAATGTATTTATGGATAACGGAAGAATTATCGCTATTACTGATATTCATGGCGAACTCGAAAAACTTAATTCGCTCATCGATAAGCTTAACCCGCAAACCCAAGACACTATCGTCTTTATGGGTGACTATATCGATCGCGGCCCCGATTCAAAAGGCGTTATTGATAAAGTTATTTCTATGGCGCATGTCTGCAACTGTATTTATTTGAAAGGCTCTCACGAATACGCGTATTTACAAGCTCGCGCCGGAGATGATTACTACAACTACCTCTTCTGGAACTATGGTGGCGTGCAAACCGTTCAAAGTTATGGCTCTTTTGAAAATATCTATTCCATCCACGGCGATTTTTTGGAAAATTTGCGCCCTTATTATCTAACAGATGATTATTTGTTCGTTCATGCCGGTATCAGACCCGAAATCCCGTTCGAAAACCAAAATGAAACTGATTTTTATTACATTCGTGGTGAATTTATTTATAAAAAACATAATTTGCCGCAAAAAATTATTTTTGGACATACTGATTTTAAAGAACCACAAGTTCAAGCCGACAAGATCTGTATCGATACGGGGTGTGGTAAATATCCCGGCGCCCCTCTAACCGCTATTGTTTTGCCGTGTGAAGATTTCGTTACATCTTGAACATTTTGTGCAAAAAATATTTTGTTCGGGTGTTATATGAGCATGAAGATAGATAACGTTTTATTAAAGCATGTGCCGCCTATTCCGACAACGGCACGTAAGCCACAGGTTAAAGAACAATATTACTTTATGAGAGGGGCGGAGTACACTCGTCCGATTACCGTTGGTGAGGCTTTGGGTGGAATCTTGCACCCTGAAAAAGAATATGGTGACAGATTTTATGGGATTCTTACCGAAAACGATAAAATTAATGATATTCTCGAAAATCTGAAAAATTTGCCGGATATTCTCAAGATGCGTGTGCTTGGACTAAAAGGCTTTGGTTCTTCCGCTGTCGCGTTTGAGACTGATAAACACAAAATCCTTAAACTCTCTCATCAAAACCATTTCCCGCAAAATAGACCTATTGAAAATTTTGATGTGCCTATTGAGGCGAGTGGAAGTTCCGGTGATTGTTTCTTTTATCTCGAAAAGAAACTTGATGTAATGTACGAAATTCCAGAAAAATTGGAGCCACAATTTAATAAATTACAAGATGATATTAAGGCTCAAGGCTACAACCTAACCGATTTTCACCCCGCTCAAACCGGTTATGTGCCCGAAGAAGATAAATTTCTTCTCGTAGACCCCCAATGTGCAATCCCTCGTCCCCTCTCAACGTTCGAGCGATTTGAAAAACAGGCAAAACTCTTTTTTATGTTTTTGATAAACAATAAATAGGCGTTCTTGTTTTGCTCCCCGTTCTAGCGTCCGTGTTCTTGCATAACAAAATGTCCGGGAAGGGGTTCGAACCCTCAAGGATTTCTCCACACGAACCTGAATCGTGCGCGTCTACCAGTTCCGCCACCCAGACATAGCGATTCTATTAAGTTTTCAACGTCCAACGATGGACAACTGGTGGCGGAAGTTGCTATCGCAACCCGCCCGCATGTCTATTTTATAACGCTAAAACTGGAATTACAAGTCTATTATTTTTATGTTCGCATTTGTATTTTATTAAAAACAGCTTTAGCGACGCTATTATGCCCTTTGGCGGTATAGTGCAGGCCGTCTATGGCCGAAACTTCTGCAATGCCTTCGAGGTTTAAAAACTCGCAATGCTTTTCTTGGGCAACTTGTTCGTATAGTGCAGCTAATTTTTTTGACTTTTCGATTGAATTTTTATCGAACATACAAGAGAATAGGCAATTTAACACGTTTGGCCTGAGGTGTGGCGGTGCCATAATAAGGATTTGGGCCTGAGGACAGATCTTGCGGCATGTTTCAATAAGACCCTCCAATCCTTGGCGCAGAACGGGCATGCTCACATTGTATTGCGTTTGCAAATCGTTTATGCCGATACTTAAAATTATCAGGTCGAAATCTCCGTTAAGCTCTCGGGGTAAGGCTTTATACCCTGTTTGCTTTTCACCTTCAGGATTAGGCATAAATCCCGTTCTGTTGTTACAGCCGGCTTCGATGATGTCAATTTCTTGGTGATAGAGTTCTTGCAAGAACCCTGTCCAGCGGACGTTTTGCGGGTATCTTCCGCCAATTCCGGGGATAAATCCGTATGTGTTACTATCGCCAAAACACAAAATTTTCTTCATAATTACAGTTTATCATGAAGTCGGGGCGTTGGCTATATCCAGGGGTGCTATCTCGGCTTAAATGTGTTTGCTGTTTTTATAATCCAATTGAAAGATTTTTTATTACGCGGCCAATTACTTTGAAATTGATTTTTTCAAGGTCTGCATGTGTGTACACTACGTCATCGTAGTTTTTGTTCCAATAGTAGAACAAAACTCGTCCATCAATCTTTTGTTTAATGCAATTAATGAAGATAAAGTTGTCATCACGTGTTGTGTATGCGTAAACACCGCTGAGCATAATGTCTGTGATACTAGTATCAATAACCAGCATTGCTTGATTTTTGATAGGGGTATCACCGCCGTCCATAATGTCGCCGGTCATTTGCATGATACGCAAGTTTTTTTCGTCTCGTTTCCATACGTCGTGTACAAGTTCCCTATCAAGCCAGATGCTCGTGATTGCCGGGTTTTTGATTGTATCTAATAACTCAGGGTTTTCAAAATATTTGATTTCTACAGCGTCAGGGTGTTTGCCTTCTGCGCATTTGCACATAAACATCTCTCCGTCACCTGTGAGTAACCAGTTGATGTTTATTCTGAATTTTTCAACTAATTTGGTGAAAAATTCTGCTGAGGGTTTGTTTTCTCCTCGCTCATATTTGCTGAGTTGTTGTTGGTGAACGCCCATCTGGCGGGCGAAATCACCTTGTTGAAAACCCAGCTTTGTCCTAATTTGTTTTATTCTTGTATCCATATTCACCTTTTTTTATAAAAAACACTTGACATTTTAACTAATTAGTTGTATTATACCCGTGTGGTTAATTAAAATAAAAAGTGGTTTTAACGAGGTAGTTCCATTGGCTAAGTCGCTTTTAGGAGAAAATGATGATTAAAAGCTCTTTCACATAATATAATCAAAAATTCACCTAATTAGTTTAAAATATCAGCAGTTTTATTTAACTTCCGACTGATTTTAACTTAATTATATCAAAATTAAATTAATTATGCAAGTGTATGTTAAGCAATTTGACAATTATTATTTTAGTAAAGGATGTATATAGAGTATAGGAGAACGAGATATGATAGAAATTGCCCAAAATTTAGAGATGGTCAAAGTGTTAATTGTTGAAAGTCATAAGATTACTCGAATTGGTCTTCAATGTGCATTAAAAGAATATTCGCATATAAATGTTGTTGGTGAAGCGGGGGATGCCGCGGAGGCTCTTTATTTGATGGATATTTTGAGACCCGATGTTGTTGTTATAGATTTAACTTTTATGGGCGTAAAAGGGTTGGAAACTACATATAAGATACGTGAAAAGGCTGCAAATACTCGAGTTGTTGTTCTTTCTGCGGGGGAAAGCAAGGATGAAATTTTGGCTTCATTAGGGGCTGGGGCAAGTGCTTATTGCCTCAAGGATATTGCGCCGGAAGCTCTGTCAATGGTTATTAAAACTGTTGCGAGTGGCGCGTGTTGGGTTGATCCTATTGCGGCATCTGCTGTGATGAGTTATTTCCCTAAACCTAAAAATCTTCATTCTATTTCAATGTATCAGGGCGATTCAATGATGGCGCCATTATCTGAGCGCGAGCATGAAGTTTTGCGTTTGTTGGTTGATGGCAAAAGTAATACTGAAATCGCAGAGGAACTTATTGTTAGTGTACATACTGCAAAAGCGCACGTATGCAATATCTTGCAAAAAATGTGCGTAACAGATAGAGTTCAAGCTGCGGTTAAAGCTGTAAAATGTAATTTGGTTTAATTTTCTTAATCTTTTCTTAATTTTAGAGCCCGTTTTGTTGCCCTTAGGCCTTACGGGCCTTTTGTTTTATGGTGTTTATATGTGTAAATTATTGTAACGATTTCCTTGTCGCTAGCAATTTTATTTTTGAGGCGTGTTGATATTAGCGTAAAGGTTTTGTCATGAATTTCAATATACCTAATTTTAATATCAATTATAATAAAAAAGTTACTTTTAAGAGTAATGAAGATAAGGCTTTAAAATCTCAACCAACCGTTAAACCGTTACAAAATGATAAATTTGAGCTTTCTGTTGGATATATCAATGATATTCACGGGCAGACAAATAATATGATGCGTATATTGTCCGGGCTAAAGGGGGATTTGAAAGTTTCTGCGGGGGATAATGATATTGGGGATGAAAAGAACCAGGCGGTACGTGCTGCAACAACAAAATTTTTAAATTTGGCTGATATTAAGGCTTCGGCGCTAGGTAATCACGAACTTGATACTACGCAAAAAGATCGTATTGATTCGATTGGAAAATTTAACGGCGTGATGCTTTCTCTTAATTACAAAAAACAACCTTTAGAAATGCAAAGTGCCGAAGAGATAGAGTCTTTAGGCCGAGCGGAACTGGATAAGCATCTAAAGCATTCCACAATTGTTGAAGTTAAAGGCGAAAAAATAGGCTTAATTGGTGCTTCTCCGATGGATATGTTTGAACGTTTGACCCACCCAAATTATTATCATGATAGTTATATGGATAGTCTGGATGAGACTGTTGTGAAAATACAAGGCGAAATTAACGCATTGCGTGAACAAAATGTCAATAAAATAATACTTTTGTCGCATTTAGGCAACAAACGAGATAAGATTATTGCTAAAAAATTGGAGGGTGTGGACGTTATTATTGGTGGACATTCTCACGAATTGATAGAAAATATTTCGGAAGGACAAAATCTTTTTAGCAGTAAATCGGGTGAGCCGGTTATTATTACTCAAGCTGGAAAAGATGGAAATTATTTTGGCGAATTGAAGTTGACTTTTGATAAAGATGGTGTAATTACAAAAGCTCAAAACAATTTGGCTGAGACAAGATTGTTTTCTAAAAATATGGTAAATCAGTATATATTTGATAATATTCTTGGCAAACCTGAAAAGGTTGGTTACATTGCAAAAGCGCCATTGCCGCCAAAAACTTTAATCGAAGAAAATCCACATGCGAATTTTGTAGCGGATGTGATGTGTATTGAAACAGGTGCCGAAATTGGTTTGTGGCAACACGGTGGCGTCCGAAGTTCTTTCCACGAAGGTTATATAGATTCCAGCGAAGTCAAGGATATGTCGCCGTTTTTGGATTATGTTGTAGTTGCCAATGTTAAAGAAAAAGACTTGGTCGATATGTTTAGCGAAGCTATTGAAAAATCGTATAAAACTTCGGCTAAAAAACCGGGCTTGTTGGCGGTTTCAGGCTTGAAATATACGGTTAACCCTAAAAAAGGTAAGTTAGTTGATATGTCTTTTGTTGATAAGGCGGGAAATGAACACAAAATCGATGTTGAAAATCCTTCGGCAACAAAAACGTATAAAGTTGTGGCAGATGAATTTTTGATGTCTGCCGGAGCTGATTATAAAGTTTTGGCAACAAAAGAGAATTATATTAAAAGATATGATTTCGACAAAGATTATTTAGTTTGCCAATATCTCAAAAAACAGAAAGACCCGGTTGTGATTGAACACTCCGGACGGATTAGTTTTCAAACGGACGGAAAATAATAGCAATTTTATTTTTCTGAAGTTTTGTTATATAAAAAGTAGGAACGTATGGAACTAAGAATTTCTTCACCTCAAATAAAAAATACTCAAACATTTAAGGGTAATCAAAATACCCCAAGCCCAAAGATTGATAACAGGGCGCAAGGGGATACATTTGAGATGACTTTGGGCTATGTTAATGACATTCATGGTCAAACCAATAATATGATGCGTATACTTTCCGGGCTAAAAAGTGATTTGAATGTTTCTGCGGGTGATAATGATATCGGCGATGAGAAAAATAAGTCTGTCCATAAGGCAACAACAAAATTCTTGAATTTAGCAAATATTAAGGCTTCTGCTCTGGGAAACCACGAGTTTGATACAAAGCAAAATGATTTTGTGCAAACAGTAAAGGACTTTGGTGGAGATATTCTTTCTGTAAATTTTAGAAAAGAATCTCTAAAAACTCAAAAAGGCGAAGAAGTTGAAAAACAGGGGCGCGCCGATTTAGACAAATATATTAAAAAATCTTCGATTGTTGAAGTCAAAGGTGAGAAAATCGGTATTGTTGGGGCATCTCCTGTTGATATGTTTGAGCGTGCAACACACCCGGATTACCATAAGGATTGCCATGTTGTTAGTTTGAATGAAACGATTGATGATATTCAAAATGAAGTTGATAGATTAAAAGCACAAGGTATAAACAAAATTATTCTATTATCTCACTTAGGTCACAAAAGGGATAGAATTGTCGCTCAAAATACTACTGGAATAGATGTCATTGTTGGTGGACATACTCACGAGTTAATCAAAGATATTAAACACGGCGAAAACTTGTTTAACTCTAAATCAAACGAGCCTGTAATAATTACGGAAGCAGGGCGTGACGGTAAAGCATTCGGTTTGTTAAACCTTTCTTTTGACAAAAATGGAGTAATAACAAAGGCGCAAAATAACGTTGCGGAAACGAGCTTGTTCAATAGAAACATGGTAAATCAATATTTATTTGATGGGATTTTGGGTAAGCCGGAAAAAATTGGTTACGTGAAATCGTCTTTACTTCCGCCAGCCACATTGATAGAAGAAAATCCTCATGCAAACTTTATGTGTGATGCGATGCGATATGAATTAGACGCAGAAATTGCGGTTTGGAACAATGCTGGCCCTCGTAATTTCTTCCACGAAGGGGTTATAAATTCCAGAGATGTTAGAGACATCGCACCATTTAGAGATGGCGTATCGGTTGCAAATGTGAGTGAAGAAAAGCTTGTTAATTGGTTTAAAGATGCAATTGAAAGAACTTATAAGACCCCTGGTTATAAACCTGGCTTGGTGGCTGTTTCCGGGTTGAACTATACCGTTGATACAAAAAATGGAAAACTTGCCGGGATGAATTTCGTCGACAAAGCCGGAAACGAGCATAAAATAGATATTGATAACCCAAGAGCGGATAAAACGTACAAATTGGTAACGGATTCATTTATGATGTCACAAGGCGCGGATTGGGGCGTGCTGGCTACCAGAGAAGAATCAGAATACCACGAAGAGTGCAAAGATTACTATACTTGCGAATATATAAAACACTTAAACAAACCGATTGAAATCAACCAAACGGGCAGAATTAGATTTGTTTAAACAAAACTAATCTAACAAGTTGCAAACGCTTAATATTGTAAAGATTTCGGCAAAAATATTTCTTCACTGGTTTTTGTTCAATATGAAAATTTTATTAATGAATGGTTTTTCTCAAAATAAGGATAAAGCAGTATTGAATACAAAAAATTGTTTCAGAGGTGAGCAGGTTTCAAGTTTACCCGGGTTTCGAGGACAGTTGTTGACGAAAATGACTACAGATACTTGGATTAAAAATGGTACATCGGGAACCGATGTTCAAAAAACTTTTACGGAAGATTTACAGCAATACAAAGGAAATATTGAAGTTGTATTTTCTGATATTGACGGAACCTTGAGCGAATCAGATGATGAGGTTACTGTCGCTACGGTAAAGGCTGCAGATGCATTGGCCGCTAAAAATATACCGTTGATTTTGACAACCGCAAGAACATATAAGGATACGTTACCTATTCTTGAACAATTTAATCAAAAGCCTCTTTATACAATAGTTTTGCAAGGCGGAAGTATTTATGATGAAGACGGCAATGCAATTGTTGAAAATAGAATATCTGAAGAGGATGGAAAAAGTTTAATTGCTTGGTATGAAGAAGCATTTGCACGGGATAAGAATGCTCATCTAATATTATATTTTGATGATGATCCTTATAGTGTGAGCGATATTCAGTATCCCTGGAAAGCGCGTAAGCAAATAACTAAAGTGGATAATTATTCTGAACTGTTTGAAGAAAAAGTATTGCAAAAAGCTGTAGTTTTTAAACCGAATGCCCAGGTTGCGGATGAGAAACCTATTGTGTCAAGCTTTAAGGATTTTGGGATTGAAAATCTTGCAATTAAACCGTCAAGTGTGAGCGTTTTTGAAATCCAAAATGCGGATGTCGCTAAGGATAAATCAATAGATTACATTTTGGCGTGCTTAAATATTCAACCTCAAAATACAATGGTAATTGGGGATTCCTCGAACGATATTGAAATGCTGGACTTTATAAAAGCACATGGAGGTTTAGCGGTTGCGATGGGAAATTCTTCCGATTCGGTAAAACAACATGCAGGAGTTGTTACTGCTGGCGTTCAGGATGACGGTTTTGCAGAGGTTGTCAAAAATATTTTGTAGAGGAATGTGATTATAGATAAACGGACATTTTTGAAAAATATGTAATTGAATTTTTGAAGTGAGATTGGCTTGGTGTTTGAGATTGAGGCTACTTCCCTCAGTTTTGGTTGGACAATGTAATCCAGTCCGTAGAGTCCTTTTTGAGGGTGTTGAGAAGGGCGGATTTGAGGATAAAAAGTGCCAAAATGTCCGTTGGTTATTGGGTTAATAGCATTTTATTTTCATTTACCCCTAAATTACATTGATTACCTCTTCCCACTTGCAACAATAACTTCCGACTTCGAGGGAAGTTTTGAATAAATTACATCAAATGTAATTTATTGTGCTTTAATTACATTTGGGTAATTTGGACTTAAAAGTAGTCGCAGAAAGACTTTGAACCTATTTTTGACAAAATTACAAAATTAAGTAAATTTAGGAATAATTATTCTACCAATGTAATTTATTGAATGTAATTTATTTAAAAATTTTAAAAATTAAATTTTTCGTTAATAAGTAATTTAATAAAATTTTCAACAAAATCTAAAATATTAAGATAAATACTTTCCAATTCTTTTATTAGAACAAAAGAACCTCTATACTCATTAATATTTAAATTCCAATAAGGTACACAATAAGAACCATTTGCTTGCATATAAAAATTTACAATTTCTACATTTTGGTTTCTACTCGGGTGTTCAATTTTATTTCTGATTTGAACTAATCTAGAAAGGAAAACAATATATTTATTATTAATGTATTGATGCAAAGCAGAATTGTTTTGTATTATTTTTTTATCCTTTAATATATCCATTGCTTTATTTAAATATTTGTCTTTGTTCATAATATTATTTTGTTGTGTATTACTTAATTTAAAAAGATAAACATTTACTACTAATTGAGCTAGTTTATTTAACAGACCTCCAATATTGCCAACGATAATATCTTTTACTTTTTTATCTAAATCAAGCAAGAAAGGATGATTAGTTACAATTTCTTCTGAGATTGGTTGAGTTGTTTTACAAAGCTCTTGTTTATAGTCTGAATAAAATTGTTCATAATTATCAATAAAACTAGATATTTCTTCTATAATACCTAATAAAATTTTCTTTATATCGCAAAAATATTGTCGCATTTTCATATTTTGTCTATTTTTATTGTTTAGCTCTAACATTTCTATCTTTTGCATGATTTGCCATATTTCAGTAATAATACCAATATTTGCACCATTAGAAATTATATGTATATTTGAAGAAGGAACTTTTTCATATTCATTGTGAATATCTACCATAGTTCCTGTTTGTACTTTACGAATTGAATCTTCGCATAAAACATATGAATTGTTATATATTAAAACCATACCTTTAATATTTGAAGGCATATTGAACATTTGTAATTTATTTTCTGCCATTTATAACAATTCCTTAAGGACACTACTTTCTAAATCTTTTATATTATAAACGGTTTCCAAAACATCAAAAGTTTCTTCAAGATTTCTTTTTGCGCTATTCCAACCGCAACCATCAGTAAACCATACAAAAGTTACACCATCAATTGTATCAATTTCTGTTGCAAGAGTTTTATAGCTTCTTGCTGTTTCATTAAGTTTAGAACCACCACTTGCATAAAAGTTGGTTTCAATAACATAAATTTGTTTATCAGTTTTAATCACAAAATCAAAACGTATTTCCATTTTACCTTGGTTGGAAATTGCCGATAAATCAACATTCCATTTTTCTTCAATTTCGTGGATATACATTTCTTTGAAATAGTTAATACCTTTTTGGTAACCTGCCTTTTGAATATAATCTTCAACAAGATTTTCCATCAAATGACCGCCACGATTTTTGCGACCATTACTATCTAAACCTGTTTCAACACCAGTTACGTAATCAACTAAATTGCTAACAATATGATTTTCTAACAAATCAAAAAGTTTAGTTTTACGCATAAACATTTTGTAATCATCAATACTGTAATTGCATTTTTTGAAAGAAAAATTGTATTCGCCATCGGTATCAGTTACAGAAATTTCATTAGCTCTAACAGCCAAAAGCAAAGGAATACATTTTAAGGTTTCGGGATATTTAGTGATAATATTTTCGAAATCTTTTTCAATATTTTTTGAACCAACCAATGTGTTTAAAATGTTTAATTCAACTTTTAAACTGTCAACATTCCTGTTGACTTTGTCAAAATCTACATAATAACAATAATCAGCAATACAAGGTCTAAAAGTTGATAGCCATTCCTCAAAGTTTCTTGTCATTAATAATTCCTCACTAAAACTTCTGTAATTTTGCCTCTACCTTCAGCATTTGCATTTACTGCACGAGAAGCAAAAACTTTCTTAATTTCATAATTTGAGTACAATTCATTAACAAATTTTGTATCTGAATTAGAAAGCATAAACATTACACCCATTGAATCTAATTCATCACAAACTTCTCTTAATTTGAATTGCATATCCATATCAAAGCCATCTTTTGTGTATGAAGTAAAACTAGATGTTTCATTCAATGGTACATAAGGTGGATCGAAATAAACAAAATCGCCCTTTTTTACTTTTGTCAAAATTTCTGAAAAATCTGCACATTTAATTTCTGTATTTTTCAAAAGCTCTGAACAATTTAACAAATTATTTTCATCAACTATTCTTGGGTTCTTATAATTTCCAAATGGCACATTGAACTGACCTTGAGAATTTACCCTATATAAACCATTAAAACAAGTTCTATTTAGGTATATAAAACGGCTTGCACGTTGAACATTTGATAGATTTTTATATTCATTAGTTCTATCAAGATTTCTAATTTCTAAAAAATATTCTTTTGAAACCTCATGCTTGTTCAAGTCAGAAATAAGTTCATAAACATTATCTCTAACAACAGAATAAAGATTTATAAGTTCTTCATTCATATCAGAAATATAAGCATTTTCAGGTTGTAACTCAAAAAACAATGCACCACCACCAATAAATGGTTCAAAGTATCTATTGTAAGATTTTGGCATATTTTTTAACAACTCAAACATTAGTTGACGTTTCCCGCCAACCCACTTAACTATTGGATAAGTTTCTGCTTGGTTGCTCGCAATAAACGGGCCTACACTTCGTTCCGCCCTCTGCTCGCAATCCGCTTTTTCAAGTTTTTCTAAAACTACTGCCATTTTGCCTTATCTTTCTTTGAGAACACCTGCTCAAATCTTTTTACGGAAAGGTCTAAATATTCTTTTTCCAAGTCTATTCCGATAAATTTTCTTTCTAACTCTAATGCCATTATACCAGTAGTAGAGCTTCCTGTAAATGGGTCAAGAATCAAATTCCCTTTGTTTGTCGACGCAAGGATTATACGTCTTAACAATTCTAAAGGTTTTTGCGTTGGGTGCTTGCCAAATTCTTTTTCTGATGGTTTTGGTGTACCTATTGCCCAAACTGAACGCATTTGTTTGTTTGGTTTCTTAATAAAATCTTCGCCCCAACTACCATCTTTCATAGCTTCATAATTAAAAGTATGTTTTGCGTTTTTATCTTTTTTTGCCCACAAAAGAGTTTCATGACTTGCTGTAAAATATCTGCAACTCATATTAGGCGAAGCGTTTGGCTTAAACCAACAAATATCATTTAATATTTTAAAATCAGATTTTTGTAAAGCGTAACCACAAGCGTAAATTGAATGGTAAGTTCCTGAAATCCAAATGGTTCCATTAGGTTTTAAAACTCTACGACAAGCATTTATCCAATGAGTATGAAATTCTAGGTCTTCATCAAAACCCTTACTTTTATCCCATTCGCCTTTATTGACAGAAACAACTTTGCCCGCTTGACAGGTTATTCCACCGTTTGAAAGCATATAAGGTGGGTCAGCAAAAATCATATCAACTGATTCTGGCGTTGCTTTTTTTAAAATCTCAATGCAATTCCCTAAAAATAGCTGTATATTATCTTTTTCGTAATACTTAAGCATGTTTTTATTATATCAAAAACACACGACAAATTTTGTCATTTTAATTTCGTTGTCCAACTTTTGAATTTTAGTTGTCCAAATTTCTCAATTTTGCAGTCAAATTCTCATTTTGCAGTCAGAAATTCTCACCCTGCAAGACAATTTATAGTTGTCAAAAATATTTTGTAGAGGAATGTGATTTTTATAATAAAGAGCCTTCTGTTAAAAAACAGAAGGCTCTTTAATTCGGAAACGGAGAGATTCGAACTCTCGGTGCAGGTAGCCCCACACAACACCTTAGCAGGGTGCCGCCTTAAGCCAACTCGGCCACGTTTCCTTACATGTTTTATTCTACCACAAAAAACTTTTTTTGCAATCACCTTTATTTATGTTATAATTTCCCTAGAGGTTATTTATTATGATTGAAATGAAAGTTATGGGCATTGCCCTTGATACGCGTACAGGTTCACCCATTGTCGTGCTCCACGACAAACAGAATCGGCGCGCTTTACCCATCTGGATCGGCTCCGCTGAAGCCAGTGCTATTATTCGAAAAATCGAAAATCTTAATGTCGTGAGACCTATGACACACGATTTAATCCCTGATATTATCAAAAAAACAGGTTTCGAACTTGAACGCATAGAAATCAACGACGTTGAACAAGAAACATATTACGCTACCCTCTTCTTGAGAAAAGGCGATGATGTTATAGAAATTGATTCTCGCCCGTCTGATGCTATCGCTGTCGCAATTCGTGTTGATGCGCCAATTTTTGTGACCGCTAACGTCCTTTCTAATGGCTCTGTCTCTACAGATTCCGCCAAAGATGAAGAAGAAGCGCAAGAGTTTAAACAGTTCGTTCAAAGTATTAAGCCGTCCGATTTTGAGAAAATGCTTAAAGATTCTGGCAATCACTTTGAAAATGATCAATAATAATTTTAATCGAATTAGATGTAGAAATTAGAAGGCGGAGCCGTGAAACGGCTCCGCCTTCTCTTATTTCTTTTTTATTTTATTTACATTATATTTTCAAGACCGTATACAAAATCATTTTTATCGACTACGTGGCGGGTTGCAAGTAAGACCCCTTGCATATAGCATTTTCTATCCATTGAGTCATGGCGAACTTTGAAAATTTGTCCGCTTGAGCCGAAAATCACTTCTTGTGATGCTATATAGCCAGGCATACGAACTGAGTGGATTTTTATGTCTGCGTAGCTTGTTCCGCCTCGTGAGCCTTTGATTGTTTCGACCTCTGGGCAATTTCCCGCCATAAAAGTGGCTTTTTCTTCTGCCATAAGTTGTGCTGTTTTTATCGCTGTTCCTGATGGGGCATCTTTCTTTTGGTTGTGGTGAAGTTCAATTATTTCCGCATTATCAAAGTATTTTGCTGCTTGTTTTGCAAACATCATCATCAAAACTGCGCCGGTAGAAAAGTTTGGGGCGATTAAACATCCGATGTTTTTTGTGTTGCTTAGTTCTCTAAGTTCGAGCAGTTGCTCATCGGTCAAACCTGTTGTTCCGATGACAATTTTTATTCTGTTGTTTAGGCAGAATTTTGCGTTTTCAAATATGGATTTTGGTTGTGTGAAGTCGATTACAACGTCAAAATTAACTGCTTTTTGTGCATCTTCTATTGATTTATAAGTGTTTTCGCCCAGCAAATCTATTTGTGCGACAAGTTCCATATCTTGTGCATTGTTAACCGCTTCGACGACTTCTCTGCCCATTTTGCCGAGGGCGCCGCATACTGCAACTTTTATCATTATAGTACTCCTTTTATCTGCCGTTACGGCCGACATTTTGTGAAATTATGTCAGACACAAACGGTACGTATGTGTAAAAACCAATTGCTGATGTTATCATTAAATAGCCCAAAAATGCGTAAAGCACGAGTTGAAGTGCTGAATAATTCAGAATTAGCGGAACATTCAGTAAGTAGTAAATATTTTGGACTAAAACTTTGATGATTGGAATCACGCTTAAAACATCAGTGATTATTCCAAGTAGAATGTTTAGTATAAACAATAAAATTGATATGAAAATTGACTGGAAGATATGATATCTGACAAAGTTGCTGCATTGCGATTTTGTAAAAGCTCCCAGCACTAGCCAGATAAAACCGATAAAGCCCATTGTTAGATAGCTTAGTGAAACAACCAGTCTTTCGATTATGTAAGGGGTTCTTTCTCCTGGTGTCACGCTGCAGCTCCTTGGTTTTTGTTGTCGACGTACTCGTCAAGCGCTTGGGCGTAAATCAATTTATACTCGTCGTTTTCCGGCGCAATTGTAATCGCTGATTTGTAAGCGCCGAGTGCAGATTCCATCTCGCCTTTGAGGTAGTGAGCGTTTCCTAAAAGTAGGTATGTTTCTGCGTCGTTAGGTTTAATTGACAATACTTTTTTGTAAAGCATCATTGCTTCGTCGAGGTGGTTGAAGTTTGTGTAAAGGTTTGCCAGAAGGATGTAGGCATTTATTTCTTCCGGCGCAAGTTCGATTGCTTTTTGGTACATGCCGACAGCAACTTCGTATTCTTCAAATTCTGAAAGCGCGATAGCGTAGCAGATGTATGCTTTGTAGTTGTCGCCTTCCATTCGAAGGGCTTTTTCAAACCATTCGTAAGCTTCTTCGCGGTTGCGCATTAGGGTAAGAGTGTTTGCGACACAAATTGCCACGATTTTGTGTTCCGGGTGAAGTGCGAATACTTTTTTGTATAAATCCAGGGCTGTTTCATAGTCATAGAGTTTGAAACAGACGTTACCCATATCAATAAGGGCGGTAAGGTTTGTTGGGTCGAGTGAAAGCGCTTTTTCGTAGTACGCTTTTGATTCGATATATTCTTCGTTATCTTGATAAAGTAAGGCGATGGCGTTATAGATTTCAGGGTTTGTTGAATTCAGATCAATCGCGCGGTTGTAGTAAAAAAGCGCTTTGGGAAAGTTTTTCCATTCAGCAAACACGTTGCCCATGTTGAAATATGTCAAATAGTTTTTCGGATTAATTTCGAGGGCTTTGTTGAAATATTGAAGGGATTTGCGGAAATCTTTTTCGTAGAACCACATTGTTCCCATGCCGATTAAACCACGTTCATCATTCGGGTGAACGGTTAGTAAACTTTCCAGAACGGACATAACTTTGTCGTAGTTTTGTTGTGCAAGATAAAGTTCAGAAAGTTTGTGGTAGCCTTCTGCATCTTGCGGATTTTTTGCCATTTCTAAAATTGCTTCTTCGATTTGTTTGTTGATATCTTTTTCCATAATTTCACCCAAATAAATACTATTACTCTTCTTATGAGTAATAGTATCATATTATTGTGAAACTTGCAAGTTATTTGCTTAGAATATAATTAACAGCGTTTGTTTTTGGATAGATATGGCTGCTTTTGAAAACAATCGGGTAAACATCGCTCAGCAACTTTTCATTTACGGTGCACGCGTCAGTTAAGTCATCGCTTTGTGTGCCCGTAGTGCAATAAACTTCCTCATTTGGTCCTTGGTTGCCGTTCACGTCGATGTAGGCAACGCAGGCGTGGCCGCTGTCACATCCTGTTGCGAGCATAATATCGAGACTTGATTTTGGAAAAATTATGTGTGCTCCGTTTTTAAGTTTATATGTGTGACTGTTGCTGCTTGCCGGAAACGTTGTTCGTGAGGTTTTTGGTGCTTCAAAATGGTGCATCATGTATTTTTTTAATGTATATTCTGCGTCGTTTCTGTCGTCGTATTCTCCGCCAACTTTGACAAACGGGTGTCTTTGAACGTTTTCCGCGTGGATTAAACTTTGTTGAATATCGCTAAAAATAGCTTTAAATTTTGTATTATATGCGGCAGATGATGTACCCTCAATTAGGTTCGGCAATGCCAACGCAGCAAGAACTCCGATAATCATAAGCGCTATAAGTATTTCAGTGACGGTAAATGCTTTATGTATATTATAAAAAAGTTTGCTATTCATAAAAACTCCCATTTGTTCCTCTTTTATATTATTTACTATTTATTGCAACTTGTCAAGGGTTTACAAAACTTAATGTACTATGGTTCATAACGCAATTATTTTATTGATATAAACTTTATATATAAGAGAGGATAACTATGAGTATGAGTGCAATTAAGCAGATTAATGCAATATTAAGCCAGTTGACGCCATCTCAGCGTGCTGCGGTGTCTCGATATGTCGATTTATCGAAGATAAATATCATGACGCTATCGGACAAAGACGCGTATGCATTGTTATTGCGTTTGAAGGCGGCTGTTGCGACTACGACTAATCCGATAAAGGATTCGGTTGACAATCGTCAGAAGAAGTTAGATGATGCGAAAAAAGATGCGATAAGTGTTTGGGAGGAAGCCCGCAAAGCTTACTATGCGCAACTGTCTGTATTAAATAGTGATAAAACGGATGAAAATCAAGAGAAAGCAGATGACTTGTATTTAGAAATGCGGCTTGAGGGCGATAAAATGCTTAGTGCGACCAAAAGAGCCAACAATTCGGCTATTCAAAATATATTGTTTGATGCGTGATTTCACGTTCGGCGAGTTACTCGCCGAACGTGAGTTAAATGGATAAACGGTTAAAAGGTTAAACGGTTAAATAGTTAAAAGGTTCGTTAAGGAATAAACAATGGCAAAACGTTGCGTTTTATCATTGTTTATTTTCTATAACCCCATTTAACCCTTGTCTTGCTCGTTCGCGTGTAACGGCAATTCCGCGTTTTGCCTACAGATTTTCAATCTTTGGCAAAAGCGCTCCAGCCTCAGCTCACTCGCGCTTAACCTACCTACCTTTTAACACGTTACGCAATTTTCATTATGCACAAAATAATCATGCGGCACTTGACAAAATCCCCGTCATAGTGCATAATGAAAATATGAATTATACAAAATA
>JAZUCM010000120.1:0-3663 GCA_045639085.1 Candidatus Gastranaerophilus bacterium | reverse complement strand
GCGTCATTGCGAGGAATGAACGCAGTGAGTGACGAAGCAAACCAGCTGAGCTGGTTCCCTATTCGTACCGAAGAATGTCAAGACTGCACGTTTAGCTTATTGCCTAAGCTGACCGAGTTTCAACGAGGTCAGTCAACCCGCGTGACGACATTGACCGGTTTAGCAAAGCAAAACCGGCTGGGTTGCCGCGCTCACATCCGTTCGCTCGCAATGACGCAATGTGCATTCACTATGGCGGAAATTTTACTATCCCTCACAATCATCGGCGTTGTAGCCGCGATTACGTTGCCAAGCTTAATGGCAAATATCAACGAACGGACTTGGAACACCCAACGCAAAGCGCTTTACGCAAGATTAAGTCAAGCAATTGCAATGATGCCACAGTTGAATGGTTATGGCGAATACGAAGGCACGAATACTGACGGCTCAGTTACTGCAACAAAAGACACCGCAGCCGAGGCGTTTTTGACCGAAGGTCTTTCAAAAGTCCTCAAGATAAACAACATTTGTGATGCAGCGCACTTGGCTGATTGCGGAATTGCAGCGTCATTTACGAACCTTGCCGGCTCAACAATCACTTGGCCAACAAAGCTCAGTGAATTAAATAGTATGTTTACGGGTAGTTATGATAACACCGCTAATGACGGAAATATTTATAAAAACCCACAACGTCATATTGATACAAAAGCAGCAGCGTTTGAAACCCAAAACGGAGAAACGATTGCACTTTATTACAATCCACAGTGTACAGCAGACGTTGAGGGCAACGCATGGCACTATTCTCAACCTAAGATGTGTGCAAACTTTGTATACGATTTAAATGGAAACAAAGGCCCTAATGCTGTAGGTAAAGATATTGGTTTCATTACTGTTTTATATCCAACGGATTCTAACGTGGTTGCACCTGTTCCACTTTCCACAAACGCAGCTGGCGGAGCGGCGATTAAGCAATCTGAAGCAAGCGCAGCATGCACAACGCAGGATTCTGAAAGTAGACTTCCAAATCGTGACGAACTTTCCGCGATGTTCTACAACAAAGAACTTCTCGGAATTACGTCCAGCGACTTTTGGTCCGGCTCTGTCATCTCTTCTGGAGAGTCTGGCACAGCCTGGGGCCAGAGCTTCCGCGCGGGTGCCCGCTACCCGAACACGCGTTCCTACACCCTCTTCGTAAGGTGTGTTAAGCGTTAAAATTTAAGTGCGGAACGGATGAAGTATAAAATGTTAGACGAAAGAGCCTTAAAAAAGGCTCTTTTTTATAATGACATTTTATTTAAAACGCGTCGGTTTTGATAGGGTTCTTGAATTTTGTAATGTTGCCTTGGAACAAGAGTTTTACGCTGCCGACGGGGCCGTTTCTGTGTTTTGCGATAATGATTTCGGATTCCCCGTTTGCTGATTTAGCCGCGGCTTCTTCACCTTCTTCTTCGGCTTTTTTATAATAATCGTCACGATAAATAAACATTACGATGTCGGCGTCTTGTTCGATTGCGCCGGATTCTCTCAGGTCAGAAAGCATTGGGCGTTTGTCGGTTCTGCTTTCAACTGCGCGAGATAGCTGTGAAAGCGCTATAACAGGAACGTCAAGTTCTCTTGCTAAAACTTTTAGACCACGCGAAATCGCGGAGATTTGTTGCATACGATCTTCTTTGCCGGAACCTTCCATCAATTGTAAGTAGTCGATAACGATAAGGCCCAGATTTTTTTCTTTCATTTTTAGGCGGCGGCATTTAGCGCGCAAGTCTGTGATTGTACATCCGCTTGTGTCGTCGATGTAGATTGGCGCTTGGGAAAATTCGTTCATCGCGTTGGCAAGTTTTTCCCAGTCTTTGCTTTGCATGTTGCCTGTTTTAAGGCGTTGTGTGTCGACTTCTGCTTCTGAGCATAACATACGTTGCATTAATTGTTGTTTTGACATTTCAAGAGAGAAGATTGCGACCGGGACTTTTGATTGAATTGCCACGTTTTGCGCGATGTTGAGAACGAATGCTGTTTTACCCATGGCCGGACGAGCTGCGATGATGATTAGGTCGGACTTGTGTAACCCTTGGGTCATAGAGTCCAACTCATAGAATTTTGTTGCAACGCCGGTGAGTTCGCCTTTGTGTTCGTAGTTGTATTCGATGCGTTGATATGTGTCCAAGACGATATCTTTTACGTGAACAAGGTCGGACGTTGATTTTTTTGAGGCGATGTCAAAAATCAGTCTTTCTGCACTGTCAAGCGCTTCATCGACGGTCATTTGTTTTTCGTAACCGTTTGCGACAATTTCGGAGCCGGCGCTGATTAAAGAACGTTTAATCGCATTTTCTTGAATGATTTTTGCGTAGTATTTAACGTTTGCGGTCGTTACGGTGTTGGCTAAAAGATCGTTTACATAAGCACGGCCGCCGACGCTTTCGAGTTTTGAGTTGTAGTTTAAGGTTTCAGAGACCGATACGATGTCGATATTTTCGTTAGAATCGTATAGGTGTTTCATCGCCTCGTAAATGTGTCTGTGAGCGGGCATGTAAAACGATTCCGGGCGCAGCATTTCGACGACCTTGTTCAGTACATTTGGTTGTTTTAGTATTGCGCCAAGTACTGCTTCTTCTGCCTCAATGCTTTGTGGTGGAAGCGTATCCGGGTTTACGTTGTTAAATTCTTTTCTTTCTTTTACAAATGCCATTAAGTAATACCTCTCATGATAGTTTACGTGAAAAATTTTTTCTTGTACACATATTGTGTCGTATGTTTAAAAAATGTTAAAAATTTGCATTAAATACTAGCGTTATATTTTTTATTGTCATATCATTAAGGTGAAAGTATGAGGGAATTTTTATGATGGATGAAATTTTGGAAAACCGAACTGAGTTTGATTTGACGAAACGTAGCGCGTTTTCGTATGTCGACGATGTTTTTACGTCGCGTTCTTTTTCTGCTCTTGTTGCCAAAAATAACATTCCGCTCTCTCATAAAAAAGCGGCTGACAATTATGTTATAATCAAGCGTGTTTTTAGATTTCAGGCGGTAAACGGCAGAATATCTAAGACAGAAAAGGCGCTTTTGGACAAATATGATTTTAATACGTTGGAGTTTACTACTGTTAAGCAGATGTTTGAAGAGTTGGCGTTGTTGCAGAAGTGGTCAGCATCTACAGATTCCAAGTTGCGTTGTGACTCTGATGAAATTCTTGAAATTCGAGCAAAAGAGTTGAAATTTCTTGCTGCGAGTCATTATGCGAAGCTGTCGAATGAGATTTATCGGGGCTACGTCGCATTGGAGAACTATTTTACTGAGATTAGTAAGTATTAGTGTTTTTTTACGCGTTTTTAGCTGTTGGCAAGGTTGAGTGGTTAAAAGGTTACACCGTTAAACAGTTAAACGGGGTTATGGAAATAAACAATGTTGAGCCGCTGCGTTTACGCCGTTATTGATTATGTTAACCCCTTTTAACCCTTGTCTTGCTCGACTCGCGTGTAACGGCATTCAGGCAAAAGCGCGGTTTTGCCTTGGAATGCCTCAGCTCGCTCGCGCTTAACCTACCTACCTTTTAACACGCTACGCAATTTTCATTATGCAAATTATCCCGCGGTACTTGACAAAATCCCCGCCATAGTGCATAATGAAAATATGATATTACAAACTAAAAAAATGAAAAGTTCAATAGGGGGGGGGGGCGCC
>JAZUCM010000119.1:0-52527 GCA_045639085.1 Candidatus Gastranaerophilus bacterium | reverse complement strand
GTCACCGACGGCGGCAATACGCTCAGGGTTTGTCGCCTCGGCATTTGTTGGCGCAAAGGTTGTAAAAAGAAAAAATAAACTTAATATAATGAAAAGTCTTTTCATAATTGTTCCCTTTAATTATTATAACGATTTTTAAGGCAAAAGGTTCAAAATGACATATAAAATTTACAAACTTGATAATATAACAAACAAAAATCGAGTGTCTGAGGTTTTGAATGTTGACGGGCTCGAGTGGAATGATGCAAAAGCTAACGTATATTTGGGGTTTACGTTGACAACAACCGAAAAATTAAAAGTTGGTGATTGGATTGAGTTTTGTCATGTTGAGGATGAAGTTACTGTTTTTTATGCGATTATAACAAGTAAAAAGCAAAATTCAAAATATTTATATTTGTATCAAGGGTATGATTTTGGATTTTATTTGTTGAAAAATGAAGTTACAATTCAATTTAGGAGAGCAAAAATATCTCAAGCAATGCGAGATGTTTGTGCAAAATTAGGGTTTGCGGTCGGATTTATCCCAGAGATACCGTTTGAGGTGACAAAAATATATCAAGGTCAAACTATCGAAACGATATTAAAGGACCTTTATCAAATTGCTGTTAGTAAAGGGCTTAGGGATATTTATTATTTTGATTGTCGAGATGGCCAATTAAATCTTTTTGAACAAGTTATGAATAATAATTTAAAAGGTGAAATCGCCAATTTGTATGAAGTTGATAGCTTTGATACGATTTCATCTTTTGAGATTGGGCAATCAATTGAAGAAATGAAAAATAAGGTTGAGGTTCAAAGTCCTGGAACTAAAGAACGTATTGGCGCAGTTAAATATGAAAAATCTGATATTGATAATGTGAATAAATATGGCTTGTTGCAGACGGTTATTGAAGTTGATGCGACAAAAGTTCCTAATTATAAGGAAGTTGCGAAAAATAAACTGAAAGAATTGTGTGAGGTAAAAGAAACCGCATCACTGGATGTGTGGGGCAACTATTTGCTTCATAAGGGTGTTTGTACTCCGTTAAAAATAGAAATTTTAAACTTGGATGGAGTTTATGAAGTGCAATCAAGCACGCATGAGATAGCCGGTACGGTTGAAAAAGTAAAAATAACTTTAGAAAAAATAACGGAAAATGTTTAAAAGGTGACGGTGTGGAAGAAACATTTGTTGAAATTTTAAGAAGTGAATTTGCAAGGCGAAACAATCCTACGGATTTAAAGGCTATGGTTATTGGTAAGGTTGTAAAATTGAATCCATTGACGGTCCAGATAGCGCAGGGTGAAATTTTGCTTGAAATCGGGGAAGATTTTGAGGTTTCGGAAACGTTCCGGCTGCGTTGTAATATTGATATTGAAGGCGCTTTGAGTGGGGATGTTCCATCTCTTTTGGATGCTGCAACTTCCGTTGTTGAAACACATTCTTATAGTGGCGCAGCTTGCCTGCTGCCGGATGCAATTTCTAACCTGGCAAGTGCGATATTAAAAGTAAAGGATGAGCTTTTAAATTTAAAATGTGATTTAAGGGTTGGTGATTATGTTGTGCTCGGCAGTTTAGTTGAGTTGAATAAATATATTTTGTTGGATAAGGTGGGTTAGTTAAATGGCAGATGGGATTGTTGCAACAGATATTGGCTTAGAACCATTGATGAATTTTGACGATAAGGATAATATTCGTGTCGTTATCAAAAACGGTTCGCCGGAGTTGGTTAGTGGTTTGGAAGCAATCAGGCAATGGATTGTGAAATTTTGCATGACGGAAAAAGATACGTATTCGGTATATGACGGTACGGGGTTTGGCTGTCGACTTCGAAGTTTATACGGACGTAAAAGGGTAGGCTATGGATATGAAGAGGCTGAAATTGAGCGAGATTTTCGTGAGGGGCTGCCGTTGTGTCCGGGAATATCAAACGTGACAAATTTTGTGTTGAATAAAGTTGGCAAAGTATTGAATATCTCAATAGAAGTTGAATTGACTGACGGCGGATTGCTGGATGTTAGTGTGGAAAAAGTCTTTATTGTTGGAGGATTTTAAGATGGCATTGATTGATAAAACGGAGATAACAGCGGAAGAGATTGCGGCCGAAGGGTTAAACGCATTGGATGGGAAATATCAAAAAAGTGTGGGGTTCTTTGCGTGGGATTTTTTTGTGGCGTTGGGAAAAGTTTTAAAAGATTTATGGGATAAACTTTTTTATGTTTGCGATTGTTTGACCGATTTGAGTAAAATGGAGTATTCGGATCTGGTTAATTTTGTTTATCAGATGAGAGGTATTCGAGCTAAGGTTGCGACGTGTGCAAGTGGGGAGTTGACGCTTGTGACCGGCGTTGGAACGATTAAAAAAAGCGATGTTTTCGAAACGGCGACGGGTGTGAGATTTCAGGCAATATCAAATTACGATTTGGTAGAGGGTGATAAGTTCGAAGTCGAGTGTTTGGAAAGCGGAATAATCGGGAATGTCGAGGCTGGCAGTATAAGTATTATTCCGACAACGATAACCGGCATTGTTGCGGTGACGAATGAGGACGCATTTTCGAATGGGTATGAGGCGGAAAGCAAAGAAGATTTGTTGGTACGATATTATGAGGATATCCAAACCCCGATTACTAGTGGTAATATTTATCATTATAAGAAATGGGCAAAAGAGGTAACGGGCGTTGGTGATGCGAAAGTTAAGCCGCTTTGGAACGGAAATAACACCGTCAAGGTTGTTATCGTGGACGCAAATAGAGGCGTCCCGGATAAGAGTTTGGTTGATGAGGTGCAAAAATATATTGACCCGTTAGATAATTGGGGGTGCGGCATGGGACAGGCTCCCGTGGGCGCGTATTGTACGGTCGTTGGGGCTGATAAAAAGGAATTAAACATTGCTTGTAATATTGTTTTGAAATCAGGTGTTGAATTTGACACTGTCAAGGCGAATATTCAAGCCGCATTGATGGATTATTTTTATTCTGCGGCGTTTAATGAAACGTATGTGAGTTGGGCTGAGGTCGGCGCGATTATAAAACGTACGGATGGGGTAAAAGATTATAGCGATTTAACCGTGAATGGCGGGAGTGATAACGTTGTGTTGACGGATGATAATTCAATATGTGAGATACCAGTTTTGGCGTTGTTGGAACTTGTTGAGGTGGAATAGGATGAAAGAACGTTTGTTGAAATATTTACATAGGGCTTATCGTAAGGATGAATACGTAAATAGTTTTTTAGCTGGTGTGAAGGCGGTTTATGAAAATTTTAATTGTAGTTTGATTCGGATTTCGAATTTATTACACTTTAATCGGCTTGATGTATCGGGTTGTGAGTGGTGGGAACGTCAGTGCGCGATAAAGAATATTTATTCGACGCTTGCGGATCGCGTGAGTTTGATTAGGGCCAGATGGTTGGCGAATGCACATAATGATATAAAACTCATTCAGTCGGTCTGTAATTCATGGAAAAACGGTGAAGTTGAGGCGGGTTTTGTTGATGGGAAATTGCAAATCAAATTCGTCGGTGAATATGGAATTCCCGAAAACTTGAGGGCGCTGTTGGATGAGATAGAAAATATTAAGCCGGCACATTTGGGATACTTGATTTTGTTTAAGTATCTGTTAATCGAAGATATCCATGAGGTTAAGACAATTGAAGAGATGGAAATGTTGACGATAGATAAGTTTGCGTTTGGAGAAGGAGAATGAAATGGCTACATATACAGAAAATTTAGAATTATTTAAATATGATCCCGAAGTTGATAAGAAAAAGACGTTCAATATTTCTCAAGGGTTGAATCAGAATTGGGATAAATTGGACGCTACGGTTGGGGAACTTCAATCGGCTAATAATGCCGATACGGATTTGTCAAATTTAACAGTGACCGGGCAGGCGAAATTTGACGAAAAAGTTTCCAAATCCGGCGACACGATAAACGGTGAAGTTGTAGTAAGGACAGGCAGCAATTTCCCTGTGCAATTGCAGGCTATGCATATAAATAAAAACGTAACTCCCGACGCTGCCAAATATTGTGGCTATGATATTCGCGACGTGAATAACAATCGACTTGTGTGGCTTGGTCTTGTTGACCATCCGACGAATGGGAAATTTATTGAGTTACAAACACAAGGGGGCACTTCAGGCTTTCAATTTCCTAGGTGTACAACAGTTCCAACCGCGACATCCACGGCAAGTAGTCGGCGTGTAGTTGTTGGCACGGGAAATTATCGCTCAGGTACAGCGTTTGTTCGTCAATATTCAGACGGATGGTGCGTTCAAGGTGGAACTTTACCGGCCGGCAGTAACGTTTGGACAACTGGCACTTTGTTGAGAGGTTATAACAATACAAATTACCACATTTTTATTAACGGACGTTCCGCAAGTGGCGCGACAAACAACGCTACATTTCAATATGAATGCGCAGCACCCGCAAGTGCAACAACATTTTCATATTACGCAATCGGCTATCAACAAGCTTGGCTCGCGTTTGGGTATATAACATAGAATCGGCTCAGCCGGAAGGAGAATAAGCAATGGAACAATTTTATATAGGACAAATTTTTGAAAACGAATATCCGATTGAAGCGGCAGATTTTTGTAACAACCGCGGAGATTGTTATATTGAGGAGATTGAAACAATTGACGATGTCAGACGGTTTCAAATAGTTGAGGTGCCTGAAGAGACCGAGGAAGAGCGCAAGCAACGTTTTATGGTGAATTTCTTTGAAATACCACCGATTGAAGGTGTTTTTCAAGGTGGTTGGTATCGTAAAAAGCCAAAAGGCTATTCAAGCGCTATAGAAAGCATGATCACGGCGTTTAGTGCGGTTGCGGTTATGAAGGGGTTGCCTGCGGGGTATTTGACATTTTACACCGCGCCGGATTTTGCGGATAAGGCACAATGCACAGAGGAATGGCTAGTCGCGAATACGTTTAAAAACGAGGCGATGACACAGGCAGAATTTGACCAATTTCATGCCGCGTTTATTACCGTGTGGAATGCGCAAGAACACATGTAAAATAATAGACCCGCGGAGGAGCAAAGCTCCGAAGCTGGCGCACTCCCTGATTAAGGGGAACGCCATACTTGCCCAAGTCTTTACTTGGGAGTTGGGGAACTTTCCGGGATTTTCGGATTGTTCCCTCATCATAATTCGCTTTTGACGGTAAGTGGTGTTGATGGGAAGTATTGCGGATAAACTTTACGGAACCCGTTTTTTATTTCGGGGGTGGTAAAATTGCTATTTACAATTGCAATGATGATTTTTTCTGTTATTTCTTCCGGGATGTCAATTTGAGGGTCTAAAAAACCAATATTCCAATCAACACATTTCACCAAGTCATTAAAAGTCTTTCGATGTTCTAAATCTTTCAAGTTGCAATCTAAGTATGTGTGCTCGCTGAATGGCGGGTTAAACTCGTTATCTGATATTTGCACTAAGGACGCAAGCGCGTTGTCATCACACCAATATCTTTTGGCTTTGTTCGATGATGTTGTAAAGGTTGACAATAAACAACTTGTATCTTGATTTATTCTAAACGTTAACCAGTAGCGCAATTTAGCATTTTTATGGGTTAAATCTCTAAAACGAACAATCTTTAAATGATAAAAAGGTAAAGCCGAATAAACGCTATTAATTTTATTAAATTTAAATAAATCGCGTAAATCCACTAATCTAAATCTCCGTTGAATATCATTTGGGGGATTTTTCGGTGTTCCGCATTTAAGTGTTTTGCAAGCTCTTTATCGTTCCAGAATGTTTCATCGTTGAAGACGTCATTCATATCAATATCGCAGGCCTCGTTTTTTGAACATCTTTGTTCGTATCTTTTCCATTCTAAGAATTTGTGAGTGTAATCACTAATTTCTTCATTGCTCATTTTGCCAAATCTATTAAGTATAATTTCTATTACTTCTTTTTCCTTTTCGGATATATGGTCAAATTGATTTTTTAGTTTGTCAGTTGGTAAGATTGTATGAACCTTTTTTGTATGACTAGTTACAGTGTAAGCGTATTGATTTTCAAATTCTTTTATAGCTTCTTTGTCGTGAGCATATTGATATTCTCTATCCATTATCCCCAGAGTTTCAGAACACGTTGTGCCGCGTTCAAAAGCGATAAACTTATCGCCGGTGATTGTGCAACCATATTTAAGTAAAAATAATTTATTGGATAAATAAAATAATTTTCCAATAAACTCTTTTGTTAATCCATCAGAACTACCCAAATTATTAAAAATGTAGTTCATTATTTCTAGTCTTTTTTGGCTCTTATAATTCATATATTCATCTCCGTTTTATATAACGGTTTTTAATTGGTAAATCTTTAATAATTAAAAAAAATAGTACACCCATCAGTGTATCATTAAATTAATATTTTTGTCAATTATTCATAGGTGCATATTTTTAAGATTTGTTACATTGAGGATTAATATTTATTACAAAATGGAGAAAAAGAAAATGGGAAAATTTTTAACCTCGCCGGCGATTTCTGAACAATTGCCACAAAGGGGATTATATCGACTTTGTGTGAATGAGTTGTATCAAGACGATGATGGTGCTATTTACTTGGCGTGGCGAAATTTTAAAACGGATCAATTTACATGGATAAATTCAAGTGATTGGGATACGCGGTGCGCGCATGGCCATGATGTGGGTTGTAAATATCATCAGGTTGTGCGGGTTAAATTGACGGAACTACAGCTGTACGGACTTGGGTATTTGTATGAAGAAAATGGCAGGACAGTATGTAAGGATATCCCCGCTGATTATTTGGAAGTCGTGAATGTGGGTGGACATTGGATAAACAATTTGTTTTATCGAATGTTAAAATCGGCGAATTGTCCTAAAACGCCAATGTATGTGCAAATAGGTTATCGGATTGGCGTGGCGTTTAATGTTGGATGGTTTAAGTCAGGCAAGGTAAAGATTGACTTGAATCGACTGTATGATAGAGAGTGGAACGAGTGAGTGAGAGGGAATAGGTGCGCAGATGAATTATGAATTATTAGGGACGTTGGTTGTGGTGGTGCTGCAGGCGTTGTATTTGGCGTCAAAGTTTGGGAAGTTCGAAGAGAAACTTGTGTCATTGGAGAAGAAGCAGGATAAGCATAATAATTTGATTGAACGAATGGTGCGAGTTGAGGATAGTGCTAAGTCGGCACATAAACGTTTGGATGATATTGATGAGATACAACATGAATGTATGTTCAGGAAGGTAGTGCGATGAGAACATCGGAACAAGGAAAAGATTTTATAAAGGCTTGTGAAGGTTGTTGCTTGAGCACTTATAAATGTCCTGGGGGTAAGTTGACAATAGGGTACGGTCATACCGGGGCAGATGTAAGCGCGGGAATGGAGATAGATTTGGAACGTGCGGAAGAGTTGTTTGCGACGGATCTGGCGTGCGCTGAATCACATGTAAAGCGACTTGTTGCAGTGGAGTTGACGCAGGGGCAGTTTGACGCATTGGTGAGTTTTGCGTTTAATTTGGGGGTGAGGCGTTTGTCACGTTCGACGTTGCTGCATAAATTAAACTTGGGAGATTATACGGGTGCGGCGAACGAGTTTGAACGTTGGGTGTATTCGGGCGGAAAGATTTGTGCCGGATTGCAGAAACGAAGGATGGCGGAAAAAGAGATGTTTTTAGGCACATTTTGAATATAGTGAAATTGTGGTGAAATCGATTTGGTTGTAATTGTTAAGCATTTCTCTAAGAATATTTTTAATCGCTTTGTTCGCTCTATCTCCTGTTATCTCCAGATTTTTAATTTTTGAATTAAAGACAGAGACGGCATACTTTGTGTTACTTGAATTCGATAACAACAATTTCCGGTGGACAATTGAAACGAATAGGCAAAATGCTGGTTCCAATTCCTGTTGTTGTTATCATCTTTTTGCCGTTTTCTTCTATAAAACCTTTTGCATATTTATCGCCATAACTTGAAGCCGTGAATAATGGCCCAATAAAAGGGATTCTGATTTGTCCGCCGTGTGTGTGGCCGGCAAGAACTAAGCTGACCCGTTCTCGTTGCATTTTGGGGAATTCATCAGGTGAATGTGTTATCATTATCGTTGGTTTTTGTGTGTTCTCAAGGGCTTTGCTTATTTGAAGTATATTTTTAGGTTTGTATTGAATTCCGGCTATATACAAAGTTTTTCCATTAATTATCAATTTTTCGTTTGAATTATTTAAAACTCTGATGTTATTATTTTTCAGTGCATTGGTAAATTTTTGTACATCGTGCCATAAGTCGTGATTCCCTAAGGTTGTATAAATCCCGTATTTTGATTTGATTTTTCCTAAACCTTTTGCGATACCTTCAGGCTGCATCGTCGTGTGTTTTAGGTGCCCACAAACAAAATCACCAGCAGATAAAACTAAATCAGGATTTTGCAAATTAATTAACTCGACAATTTTTTCCAAGCGTTTTTGCTGATTAGGTTTGATATGAAAATCACTTGCAAAAACTATTTTTATTCCACTCAAATCACTGTCTTGGATTGTATAATTCGTAACTTGAAGTCTATTGGGTTCGATAAATATACTATACAAACATAAAATTAGACAGGTTAATATAAAAAATAAAAGTTTAATATGTCTCATATTTCTATTTTATAATAAATAACTTGAATTGTTGAACTGTTACTTTTTGTAAAGATTTAATGCATTTTTATTGAATTTTGTGATATTTGCGCAAAAAATTTTTCTTATGTGGTTTAGGATGAAAAAAAGAAGGATGTATTATGGTGACAATATCGCGAATTAATCTTTTAAACTTAAATTCCAACAAAAAAGCAAATAATAACAATAGTCAGGGCCGTTTCGTTTCTAAGCCGGTCGCGACTCCTAAGTATCAATATAATTTGAAGGCTGATACTGTTAGTTTCAAAGGTGCTCGCAATATTGGCGATATTGTTAAAATTATTGAAAAATCTAATATCGTAAATAATAAACCGCGTTTTAATGAAACAAATATTCAGGCGATTGCAGAGTCAGTAACCGAGAAAAACAAAGAATTATTGACGGATGTTCTTGAACTTGGAAATAAAAGATTAAATGCTCTTGATGTCGTTTCTCTGTTAAAACATATAAGCAAAGACGGAATTGATGTCGGTGAAATGGCTGAGAAAATCGGCAACTTTAATAACCTAAAAGAAATCGTTAATGGTTTTGGGTTTCAAAAAAGTATAATAGCAGATCATTTGGACAAGATTTCAAGTAAAAATACGTTAAAGCTTTTAAAGAGTGATTTGCTTTTGAGTACACCTAAAAATGGATTAAATTCTTTCCCGGAAGCGTATAACTATGCTGTTAAATATCACCAACATCAACATTTGAAAAAATTGGCTCCACCTGTTACAGAGTTTTCAAAAAATCTAGCCACTAAGAAATTTATGAATGACCCTGTTGCAGATTTTTCAAGTGTGTTGTTGTTAGGCCATGTGTTTGATGCAAGTACTTGTAACGAACTTTTGTATAACAGAGGTAAATATATAAATTACTTGTACATACCGCGTTTAACATCATTGAATGAAACTGATTTGTCATTGTTGCGTAAGGTTCAGACCTCTGCTGTTACAGATAAAGATAATAAGGGTAGCGATTTGGCGACATACGCTATTTCACTAGATGATAAAATTAATACTCTTAATTTATTAGCTGCAAACAGAGCGATTATTGATGCCGGTTGTGAGGGTATTAATTTTAAGGATTATATGACGCCTGTTAATATTTATAATAAAACCGGAAATTTCAAAATTGATTTCCAGAATATGAAAATTGATTTGACAGAAAAAGCGCTTAAATATGTCGGTGTAAACCCTGATAAAGTTGATAAGTATATCAGGGATTACAGACGAACTCTTAAAAATGATGAATTACATTTGACTCGAGACAAGTTCTGGGATATAAATTTTGCTCACTTGTTAGTTGCGCCGGAAGGCAGTTTGCTTAGGGAAATTGTTGTGAATGGTTCAAACGGTACTTTTGACAAAATGCTTTTCAAGGAAGGACCATTGGCTGAAATTAACGCTAAAAACCGAGAATTGTTCGAGAAAGCCGGTTTGAACTATGACAGATGGTTGAATCCTGATATTGAAGTAAAGCCTAAAACTTTTATGAATAAATTAGGTAATAAACCTAAAGATTTTATTGTCAAAAACTGGATTAGAAATCCTCAGGAATCTCTGTTTGACGGCAATTATACGACTTGTTGTACCGGGGTTGACAAAGATCACGGTGATTCATTCTTGAAGTTCTTAACTAATACCGCAATGACAACTTTGGAAGTTCGAACTGCTGATAAAAATAAAGTCGTTGCAATGTCAAGATTGCTTGCTGCTAAATTAGATGGCAAATTATCACTGGTCGTTGAAAATATCGAAGTCAATAATAAGATGGCGAAACACTATTTATATGACGATAAAGCTAAACAAACTTTCAGAGAAATGATTTTTGATTATGCAAGAAAATTTGCAAAACAGATCAATAATCAAGAATCGTATACTGTCGAGGTAATTGGCCCTAACGGAGAAAAAGTTAGTAAAAAGGTAAAACCGGAAATACCTGTTTATTTCTCTGCAAAATATTACAAGGTAAAAGATATTGAAAAAGGTCTTGACCGTGTAGAAAAATATGTGGCTCCTGAAATGATTGGCGTTTATCCGAACAATATATACATCAATTCCTTCGGCGACAAGTGGGATCAATTTAAAATCCGTGATGACGGTGATGAGTTCAATTTGGTTTTGACAGATATTTCCAAGAAACCGAAATTGGTTATTGATAAAAAAGCCAATATAGAATCTGATTCAAACTATAACCACGGTGATACCGCAGATTATAACCAAGTATAAATTGTAGCGTTTAATCAGTTTTGAGGCAGTATTGGGCAGAAATTAGGCCGAAAAGATAGTCTTTGCGTTTTTCAAGTTTCAATTTATGATATGCGAAGAGTTCTATTAGTTCTTCAGCCGGCGGGAATGCATTTTTTGATTCAAGTAAGTATATGTAACTTTCGTCTTCTTGGACTTGTGCGATGAATTTAACTATTTCCAGGAAAATATTGTCTGCAAATTTTGAATCTTTTCCGAAATCCAGATGTACAAATTTTGCTCCGAGTTTTAGCACTCGGCGGATTTCGGCGACAACTTTGTTGTAATCAGCGGTGTTGCGGAGTCCAAAACTTATCGTTACAAGATCAAAACTTTCGTTGTTGAATGGGAGATTTAGGCAGTCGCCTTCGACAAAATTAATTTCTTTGATTTGTTTGTGTTTTTCTCGTGCGATTTTAAGCATTTCTTCGGAGAAATCAACGCCGATGATTTCTGCATCCGGGTAGCGTTGATGAAGTAAACGAGCGACGTCGCCTGTTCCTGTACAAAGGTCAAGGATTTTAGGTTTACTCGGTAGTTCCGGCAAGTCCCAAACAACATCACGCTTGATTAAGCGGTGCATAAAACACGAAATTATATCGTTGTTTTGGTCGTAGTGCGGTGCGATATGGTTAAAAAGTTCTTGAATTTTTTCTGGTGTTCTATTTCTCATCGTTAAATAACTCACTGCTTAAATATCTTTCTCCAGTGTCACAAATAATTGTGACGATAATTTTTCCTTTGTTTTCTTCCATGTTAGCAAGTTCTAAGGCTTTTGCCACGTTTGCGCCGGATGAGATTCCACAAAGAATCCCTTCTTTTGCGGCTAAATCTCGCGCCGTTTGCATTGCAATGTCGGCATTGACGGTTAAAAATTCGTCTACTACATTAAAGTTTAAGTTGCCGGGCACAAAATTTGCTCCGATGCCTTGGATTTTATGTGGCCCACTGACATCTTGGGTCACTAGGGGGGAATCTTCGGGCTCTACGCCTATGATTTTTATTGAAGGATTAAACTCTTTTAGTGCTTTGCCGCAGCCCGAAAGCGTACCTGTTGTCCCGAATGAAGAAATAAAGATGTCGATTTTTCCGTCGGTATCTTCGATTATTTCTTGCGCGGTTGAAGTTTCATGGGCAAGTGGGTTTGCCGGATTATTAAATTGTTGAGGCATGAACGAATTCGGATTTTGCGCCATTATTTCAAGAGCCTTGTCAACAGCGCCTTGCATGCCTAGTTCTTTAGGGGTGAGGATAAGTTCTGCTCCATAGGCTTTGAGAAGGGTGCGACGCTCAAGACTCATGTTTTCCGGCATGGTGAGGATGATTTTGTATCCTTTGACGGCGCAAACCATGGCTAAACCGACGCCTGTGTTGCCACTGGTCGGTTCAACGATAAGGGTGTTTTGGTTTATTTTCCCGCTTTTTTCAGCCTCTTCAATCATTTTTAATGCGGGCCTGTCTTTTACTGAACCGCCGGGATTTTTGCTTTCAAGTTTGACAAATACGCGTGCATTGCCTGTCTTGTTAAGCTTTTTTATCTCAATAAGCGGAGTTTTTCCAATTACTTCCAGTACATTTTCAAAAATTTTCATCAAAATCTCACCTTTTTATATGTTGTATTATAGCATAACTTATTGATAAAATACATTTATGAAGTTTTTAGGAAGATTATTTTTATTTTTAGCGATAACAATCGCTGGGATTTATTGCTTGCCTCAGGGGCCGGAAAAGCTGGAATACATCGCGTTCAAGCTGTTTGGAGTTAATTTGACGTTATCGCCTGAGCAGCCTGCAAGTTCAGCGGGACATTCAACAATGGAAGAGTCCGAAAATTACGAAGATGAAGATATTGAAGAAACCTCACCGTCGCAAGTTAGCCGCCCGGAATATCATGCCGGCAGAGGCTCAAAATTACATTCAAACCGTGCTGCGGTTAAAAATTTGATTGGCGATAATTACTTGGACGCCGTACTCAGTGCCGGAAAGTTAGAACGCTGGAATCCCAAAAGTTTTCCGCTTAGAGTTTATTTACAAGGGGCTGGCGGAGTTCCGTCTGTTTATGTGCAAGAGGTTAAAAATGCGTTTTCTACCTGGGAAAAATATACAAATGGTTTTGTAAGGTTTGTTTATACAAATTCACCAAGTGACGCGCATTATAAATGCATTTTTGCCTCTGACCTTAAAAATCGCAATTGTGATGAAAAGGGCTCAGGAACGGCGGCATATCAATATTTTACGTATGATACAAAAGGGAATATAAAACATTCTGTTGTTGAATTTTCCCCCTTTGCTTGTGGTGGGCATAAGTGGCCGGCAGAAATATTTTATTCCTTTGCCTTGCACGAAATCGGGCATGGTCTTGGGCTGCGTGGACATAGTACAAACCCCGACGACTTGATGTACCCTGTTAGCGATGGCGAGATTAAACGTGCCAAGATTTCTCAAGCGGACATGACGACATTGCGGGCGATTTATTCAATTATTCCTGACACGTCAAATATTCCGTTTTCAGAGGCGGACAAGGAAGGTTTGATTACAACAGCAGACTTATGGGGTAATGACTCTCAAAGAGCGGATTTTACTATTCGCCAAATCCAGGAAAATATTAAAATTACACCCGACAATCCTTCTTTATACATCGAACTTGCAAGAGCTTGTCAGGAAAAAAAATATTACCAAGGGGCAATTGACGCTTATTCAAATGCCCTAAAGCGGATTGATAATAAGGAACATGCCGCTCAAATTCTTCTTGAGGTCTCCGCACTCTATATGGATATCGGAAAACTACCTTCTGCAGAAAAATGTATTGATAAAGCTGCAACCTATTCCTCAGAGCGTTTTGTCGTCGGGTTTTACAACAACCTTGGCGTAAAATACGCTGAGCAAAAACAGTTTAACAAGGCTGCCCAAATTTTAGATAAAGGCTTGGCTCTGGCGCAAAGTGATGAGGAACGTAAAGGTTTTTATCAAAACTACCGCTGGATAGCTTATCAGCAAAAAGATAAAATTATGTTTGATAAATATAATAAACTATTGGGGGGAAAATAACTGTTGGGTTTGATAACAAGGCAAAAAAAGGCGAAACCGACAAGCGATTTCGCATAGATTTCTTTTTCTTTATTTCGTAGTCTTGTGTAAATCTTTTAAGGGGAAGATTAAGCTGTAAATCCGCCGGATGAACCACCGGAAAAGCCGCCGCCAGAGCCGCCGCCAGAGCACATTCCGCCACCGGAAAATCCGCTGTCGCCGCCCATACTTGTTGATACTCCTCCGTCAAAAGATGTTCCGCCACCCATATCGCCCATTGCGTTGCTAACAAAGCCGCTCATTGCAATTGCGTATGAGCTTTCGCTCGGAGTACTTGTTACCGGGCTTTCGGAATACATAGAGTAATCAACTGAACCTTGTGCAAATGGATTGCTTGAAGAAAAATCGTCGTAGACATCATCGCCAAACATTGACGTTGTCGGTAACATTGCCAATGGGCCGGCTGTTTCAATTGATTTGCCTGCAAGAGCTTGATTTGTTTTTCTGTCAACTTCATTAATTTGCGGTGCAAACATTGTGCTCATCTCTTCAAGTTCCTCATTTACGTCTTACATTTATATAAACGTTTTAAGTCTTTCTCAATTTCAACATTGCCTTTTTTTGTTACAAAAGTTAATGTTTGTTCGTTTTAGACATATTTTGCCTTTCATAAGGCGTAAGTCGTAATGAATAGGAGAATAAAGCACTAGGCTGTGATACCGTCTTTGGCTGCAAAATTTAAGCAAGTTACCAAGTGATAGGTAATCAAGTGTGTAATTATTCTGTAAGTTTTAATGTGTCTTTGTCGTCGGGGTTAATGTTTTTACCAACGGCTCTTTCGACTTCTGCACGGGCTGAGTTGTATTGATACAGCGCGTCATAGTAGTTTAGTTGTGCCGTTTGGTAAAGGTTTTGCGCGTCTTTGAGTTCTATTGGGCTAGCTTCGCCAACTTTGTAGCGACCGTATGAAAGCTCGTAGTTTTCTTTGGTTTGTTTTACCTGTAAAAGTGCAACAGGAACAGAGTTTTTCTTTTCTTCGAGTTTTAAAAATGCATTTCGGATTTCCAAATAGATATCGTTTTGGGTCTTTCTGGCTGCTGCGAGTTGTTGGTCATAAAGATAGCGTGCCTCTGCTATTTCGTTTTTGATTAACATTCCGTTGATAGTCGGAAATGTCAGATACAATCCGTAGTTGTAACCGTAGTTTGAAGTCCAGTGGCGTCCGCCGGCTGCGTATTGGCCTTCTGCGGTGATGCTTGGGAAATATGACTTTTTAACCAGTTTTAGGGTTTGTTTGGCAGTTTCGACACGGATTTCGGCTTGGCGAAGTTCGGGTCTGGCTTCGCGAGCTACGCTGATTAGTTCGTCGAAGGTCATGTCAAACGGTGTAAACATTAGGGAATCTTTTGGGTCGTATTCGTCTATGAACGGGATGCCCATAACGTTGTTTAGACGTGCAACTGCAAGATTGACGGCGTTGTCGGCACGGATAAGTTTTAGTTTCGCATCGGACAGGTTTGCCTCAGCAATTGTAACGTCTACTTTTGGGTTTAAACCGATTTCGTAGAAGGACTTTGCTTGGTTGTAGAACAATTCAAATTTTTGAACGGTATCTAAGGCGACTGCGCGTTGTTGGTTAGCGTAAAGCAGGTTAAAGTACGCGTCTTTTGTCTGGTAAATAACGTTGTTGATGACGGATGCAAGTGTTTGCTTCGAATTTTCAAACTCTAACCGTCGAATTGTTGCTTGGTTTTGGGTTACTCCAAAGTCATAAAGCATTTGAGAAAGAGTGATTTGCCCTAAAACGTAGTAGTTAAAGGTCAAATTTCGGCCTAACGCGTCGGATAATTGAAGTTGTTTGATTTTTGTATAGCCGGTTTGCCAACTGAATTTAGGGAAATAATTTGACCAAACTTGCCTGATGCGTGTGTCTGAAGCCAGTGTATCGTGGAATGCAACATTAATGTCCGGGTTGTTACCGAGCGCGAGCTCGATACAGTTCATTAAGGTAAGGTTGATATTTTTTTCGATACCACTTTCGATGACGACTTGCCCTTCGTCGTTACGTTTGACGCTGTCGTACGGCAAGACTTCTGAGGCTTCCGGGAATTCATCCGTATCAATCTCGTTCCAGAAATTGTCGTCATTTGCCCAGGTTAGTGGGGTGACAAACAGTGAAAATATTATGCTAAAAATGATTATTTTGTTTTTCATTTATTGTCCTTTTTTAGATTTTACGTAGTGGGCAACGTTGATCTTCATTTCTTCAATCATGACGTAGAACGCCGGAACAAGGAATGTTCCGATGAAAGCAACAGCCATCATTCCGCCAAATACTGTCATCCCGACGGAATGTCTGCTTGCAGCCCCTGCGCCGGTTGCCGTGACAAGTGGAACCAATCCGAGAATGAACGCGATATTTGTCATCATTACCGCGCGGAAACGTAGGTACGCCGCCTGAATGGCTGCATCTTTTATTGATAAACCGTCGTTTTCGTGGGCGTCTTTTGCGAATTCTATAATCAAAATCGCCTGTTTTGTACTCAAACCAATGAGCATTACAAGCCCGATTTGTGCGTAAATGTCAAGTGCACCGCCAAATTGGGCAAGAATTGCGATAAATGCCAATGCACCGACCATCGCGACCGGGGAGATTAAGAGTACTGCAACCGGCAACATCCAGCTTTCGTATAGCCCAACCAGGAATAAGTATACGAAAACCAGTGACATCGCAAGAATTACGCCTATTTGTCCGCTGGATTCTTTTTCTTGTAGCGAGCTGCCGGACCACGCGTAGCCAATATCTTTTGGCAAAACCCTTTGCGCAATTTCTTCAAATTTCTTCATCGCAGTTCCTGAGCTTTGGCCTTCTTTTACGCTGGCGTTAACCGTTACTGCTTGGTACATGTTGAAACGTGTTAAGCTATAAGGGCCGGTTACGTTTTTGTATTTGACGACTGAACTTATTGGCAGCATTTTGCCTTGGTTGTTTCTTATGTAAATTTTGTCGATATCAGCGGGTTTTTCGCGGTATGGCGCGTCTGCTTGTAAATATACACGGTAAACACGGCCGAATTTGTTGAAGTCGTTTACGTAAGATTTTCCGAAATATCCGGCAAGTGCGGAATAAATACTGGATATTTCAACTCCTTGAGAAAGTGCTTTTTCTTCATCAATAAGCATCATAAGTTGTGGTAAGTTTGCTGTGAAAGATGTATAAACCATCGAAAATTCGGGTTCTTTCATCGCAGCTCCGATGAATTTGATTGTTTCTTCATAGAGTTCTTGTGGGGAACGTTCGCCCTTGTCCAGAATTTGGAATTCCAGGCCCCCGAACATCCCTAAGCCGGAGATTGACGGTGGTGGAAATGACGCAATAATTGCGGATGGATAGTTCGCAAACATTTTGTTTATTTGTCCCAATATGCTTTCCATTGAAAGTTCTTTTTTCTTTCTGTGTTTGAATTCTTGTAGTTTTGTGACAATAAAAGCGGTGTTTTCCCCGTTCATTCCGACCAGAACGATTGTGCTTTCAACTCCGGGAATTGTTCGGATTTTTTTGTCAATTACATCAGCAACTTCGTCAGTTCTTGATGCTGAAGATCCTTCCGGCAGCTGAATTTGCGAGAATATTGTTCCTTTGTCTTCCGTTGGGATAAATCCTGACGGAACGGATACAAATAACAATACAATCAGACCCAACAGTGCGCCGTAAATTGTCAACGTAAGCGGAATGTTATTAATAAATTTTTTCGCCCAATCAAGGTATTTTTCACGTATATTATCAAACCAGTTGTTGAAATTTTCAATAAACTTGTAGTCAGCTTTTTCAGAGTTTTTGTCCAGAATCATCGCACAAAGTGCAGGCGCCAGGGTTAAGGCAACAACTGTTGAAAGCCCGATGGAACTTGCAATACAGAGCGCAAATTGTCTAAACATTTGCCCCGTAATACCTGACATAAACGATACAGGGACGAAAACGGCCATCAAAACAAGTGAAGTTGCAACAACTGCACCTAATACTTCTTGCATTGTGATTTCGGTGGCTTCTTTGGGTGATTTTCCGTTTTGGATGTGGCGTTGGGTGTTTTCGAGTACGACGATAGCGTCGTCAACAACCAGTCCGACGGCCAATACAAGTGCAAACAATATTAAAAGGTTTATTGAAAAACCGAACATGTTCATGAATATAAATACACCGATAAGAGAGACAGGAATAGCGCAAAACGGAATCAGAGCGGCTCTTTTGCTGCCTAAGAACAAATATGTTACGATACCGACCAGTAAAACAGCCAGTGCAATTGCGCTCAAAACTTCTTTGATTGATTCGCGTACGAATTCGGTTTCATCATATTGAATATGGTATTCGATACCTTGCGGGAGACTTTTGCCTAATTCTTCCATTTTTTTGCTTACCTTGTTTGCAAGGTCAATGGCGTTTGCTTCCGGGAGTTTGTTTACTGCGATAATTGCAGAGTTTTCGCCGTCAATTCTTGAGAAAAACGAGTAACTTTCGGCGCCCAATTCAACGCGGGATACGTCTTTTAATTTTACGTTGGAGCCGTCAGCCTTTGATTTTACGACGATATTTTCAAAGTCTTCGACTGTATTCAATCGGCCTTCTGTTCTTAATGTTAACTTGATTAATTGTTTGTTTTTCATTGGTTCGACACCGAGGTCACCAGCCGGAGATTGGGTGTTTTGGTACGTTACGGCTTTGGATACATCTTCAACGGTAACGCCTAAATTTGCCATTTTGCTCGCGTCAAGCCATATTCTCATCGCGTAGTTGGATGAGCCGAAAACGTTGATTTCCCCGACACCTTTGACACGTGCGAGTTCGTCTTTCAGGTAAATTGACGCGTAGTTTGCGATGTAAAGGTTGTCATACGTTCCTGTCGGGGAGTTTACGGAAATCATCATGAAGCCCGGGCCGCCGGTGGATTTCCTAACTGAAAGCCCATAGCGTTTAACTTCTTCCGGCAAACGCGGTGTGACGAGTTGTAGTTGGTTTTGCACGTTTACGACCGCCATATCCGGGTCAGAGCCTACGTTAAAGTATAAACTTAACTTATATTGTCCGTTTTGGGAAGTCGATGACATATATATCATGTCTTCAACCCCGTTCAATTGAGCTTCAACCGGGGCTGCGATGGTCGACTCGATTACGTCAGAACTTGCACCCGCATAAGTTGCTGTAACGACGACTTGTGGCGGGGTAATTGACGGGTATTCCTCAAGAGGAAGAACATTTACCATCAAAAGTCCTGCAAGTATGATTACAAGCGAAATTACTATTGCAAGTTTGGGACGTTTTATGAATAAATTACCTTTATTTTCGGACATTATTTTTTACCTTTTTTCTTCTTTTCTGCTTTTTCAGTAGCGACCATTTTGTCTTTTTCTTCTTGAGTGATTTCCGTGATTGGTGAGCCCGGAACAACTTTTTGCAATCCGTCAACAACGATACGGTCGCCCGCTTTAACCCCACTTGTTACAATCCAATTGTCACCTGATTGAATCCCGGTTTTGATGTAAGTCAGGTTTGCAATATTATTTTCGTCCACGACATAAACATATTTGCCGGCTTGGTTTTCTTGAATAGCCACTTGCGGAACGATAGGCGCTTTTATTTTGTTATTTGAATAAAGTTTTACATTGACGAATTCGCCGTGAAGCAATATGTTTTTCGGGTTGTCAAAAGTTGCTCTCATCGTTACGGTACCTGTTGTTTCGTCAACTTTGTTGTCGTGAAAATCTTGTTCGCCATCAAGTTCGTATTTAATTCCGTTTGAAAAATAAAGTTCGATTTTTCGCGGATTGTTGTTGTCTTTGTCTGTTTGTTTAAGTGTGGCAAAATCGCCTGTATCCATCGGGAACGTTACATAAATCGGGTTCATACTGTTGATTGTTGTAAGAGCGCCGGAAGATGGTGTTACATAGTTTCCGAGCGTTACTGTAATTAACCCCACTCGTCCGTCAACAGGAGCTTTAACGTCTGTGTAACCTAGAATTCGTTTTGTATCGGAATTTGAGGCTTTAGCAGAAGCCAATTGCGCAACAAGCGAGTCACGGTTGGCCAGCATTTCGTCATATTGTGCTTTTGAGATATAGTCGTTTTTTATCAATTCCTGGGCACGTTTGAGTTGTTTTTCCGCATAAGTCAATCTTGCTTGAATGTTTTTCACGTTTGCATCAGCAACTTGTGCTGCGTTATTGAACTCATCCGGCTCGATTTTAAATAAATTCTGACCGGCTTTCACGTAATCACCTTCTTTGAAGTAGCTTTCTCTCAAATAACCCGAAATTCTGGCTAAAACTTTAACCTGATATTTAGAAACTACGCGGCCTGGCGCCTCAAATGTCCAAATAATATCTTCTTCGCCTACCGGCTGAACGATAACTTGTGGTGCAGGACGAGCGCCGGAAGTTTTAGGGTTTTTAATTCTATAAACAATACCGACGACCAAAAGTGTTGCTGCTATTGCAATTATACCGCCGATTATATGACATTTTTTCATTACACTCTCCCTTGAAAATATAATATCCCTTATAACTTACTTATTTATATCAAAGTTGTTTTGACATGTCAACTTGTTTGATATAATATTGGACAAGTGAGGGACTTATGTTAAGAGAATTTTTAGAATCCAAAATCCATAGAGCGACTGTGACCGACGCGAATTTGAATTATGTCGGCTCAATAACCATTGACGAAACTTTGTTGAAAGCTGCCGGCATGCGAGAGTGGCAAAAAGTTGAAATTCTTGATATAAATAATGGCGAGCGTTTTCAGACTTATATAATAAAAGGAGCAGCCAATTCGGGAACTATTTGTTTGAACGGTGCGGCAGCAAGAAAAGTTCAAAAAGGAGACAAGGTAATCATTTTAACCTACGCACTTTTAGATGAAAACGAAATCGAAAACTACGAACCAAAAATCGTTATCGTTGATGATGAGAATAGAATTATTACGCCGTAGGCGAGCTTAAATGGAAGAGAGTTAATGAGTTAATGAGTTGTAAAAGTGAATAAGTGAATAAGCGAATAGGTCGTTAAGAGGAAATTAATCCGAATAAAAATTTATCGTTTGGTATATAATATAGATAAATAACCCCATAACGACTTATTGCCTTATTTACCTATTCACTTATTCACTTCCGAAGGGGTTGACAAACCCCTCCCAATAGTGCATAATGAAAATATGATTATGATATTACAAACTAAAAAAATGAAAAGTTCAATAGGGGGGGGGGGCGCCTCAACAGCCTGATTATACTTGGGTTTGCGAGGGTAAATATACATGTTTTGCCGGGCCTTCCGCCCCTGTTGGTACAAGCGAGAAGGAGGACAACATGAGTAAAAATCTTGGATTCACCATGGCAGAGATATTACTGTCATTGACAATTATTGGCGTTGTCGCCGCAATCACCCTGCCAAGCTTGATGGCGAACATTAACGAACGCACTTGGAACACGCAACGCAAGGCTTTATACGCTCGTATGTCTCAAGCCATCGCAATGATGCCACAAATTGCTGGCTATGGAACATTGACCGAAACAACAGACGAAGACGGTTCTACAACTGTCACAGATACAGCGACAGAAAGTTTTCTAACTGAGGGCTTGAGCAAGGTTTTGAAAATTAACAACATTTGTGATAATGCACATTTGCAAGATTGTGGCATTCAGGCAAGCTATACAGACATGTTGGGCAGCCAAAAGACTTTGCCAACAACACTTTATCAATTAAATAGTTGGTTTCAAAGTGTGGTGTATTCGGGCAGTTCTTATTCAACTATGGACACAAAAGCAGCTGCCTTTGAAACGCAAAACGGTGAAAGTATCGTTGCTTATTATAATCATTCTTGTAAATATGAGTACTTAAATGAGTCTGGCCTTAATCAATGGGGGAATGTTATTGGTTTCCCTCAATCAACGATGTGTGTCAATTTTATCTATGATTTAAACGGAAATAAAGGTCCAAATACAATTGGTAAAGATATGGGCATTATCACCGCTTTTAATTCGAATGATCCTATTGTCGTTGCTCCAATGCCATCCTCTAGTGAGAATGCTGGTGAGTCGGGTTTGTCAGGTGCGGGTTCATTATGTACAGCTCAAAGTTCTGAAAGTAGAATTCCAAACATAGACGAACTCTCTGCAATGTTAATTAATAATTCAATAATTAACTTAACAGGTTCTGCACACTTTTGGTCTGGAACTGTTTTAAGTTCAGGTAAGGCATTAGAAGTTAATACTTATTATGGGACGCGTGGTTCTACTTCCCGGACGACCGAGCATTATATTCGCTGTGTTAAACGATAGAATTTTGTCGTTTGGCTTACTGATGTAAAATTTTATGCACAAAAGCTTTTCTTTTTAAGAAAAGCTTTTATTTATTGAAACGATTTTGGACCATTCGTTTTTGGTTTTTGGCGAGGACGTTTTGTGTTTTTTTATCGTTTTTGATTTTTTCTTGTTTTTGTTTGTCGCCTTGTTTTTTGTTGTCTTGGTTGGAATTTTCTTGTCCGGCGCCTGCTGTTGCAAGTTGTCCGGCTAAGGCTGCGCCTTGTGAGCCGAGTTGGGTTGCGGCTTGGCCTAATGTTGACATATTGGTATTTACTCCGACAACAGAGGCTGCTGCGCCAACGATTGTAGCTATGCCGCCTAGGATATTTCCGTTGGCGATGTCGGCGCCGGCACTGACCGCTGCGCCCGCAGCACTTGTGTATGCACCGATTGCTTGAATCGTCCCGCCGGTCGCAACCAACGCTGTTCCTGAACCAATTTGTGCGCTACCCAAGGCAATTTGAGTTATGCCGGCGGCCAGTGCTGTGCCACCTTCCGCGGCAGTAGCGGTACCTGTAGCAACTGTAGCGGTACCTGTAGCTGTCGTTGCTGTACCAGTTCCAATTTGAGCAGTACCTGTTGATACTTGTGTTATCCCAGATGTCATAAGGGCAATACCTGAACCTGTTACAGCGGTACCAGACGCTGTTGTTGCTATGCCTGAACCTACCATTGCAGCACCTGCTGCAGCGGTAAATGGATTAGACATCATTGCATAGCCGGTTGCTTGTAGTGCCGCACCGATTGATTGGGTGGTGATACCTGATGCTTCTGCAGCGGTACCTGTTGTGACTGATACGGTACCTGTTCCAACCATTGTTGAGCCAATTGTTATTTGCGTTCCGCCTATTGTAATTTGCGTTGAACCTAAAGACATGAGTCCGCCAGCTGCTGAAATGGCTGCAGTTCCTTCCGCTGCCAATGCTGTGCCTGATGATACTTGAGCTGTACCTGCCGCAATTGTTCCCGTTCCAACTTTGCTTACAATCATACCTGCTGTTGTTGTTAAGGCGCCTACACCTTGAACATAGCCCGCAAATTGTTTGATTTTCGCAATACGTTCTTGTTTTTCTTGGGCGAGGCGCTCGTTTTTAGCGGCTTCGGCTTGGGCATAGGCTTCTTTTTGGATGTTTGCCATTACGTTGTTGTTGGCGCGAACAGCCATTGCGCTTAGGCGTGCTTGTTTGTGGAATGCAGCTGCACTAAGGGCTTGCATACTTGTTTTGATTTGTTGTGTTTGGTTATTGCCGTTGCCACCTGACATAGAATTTATGTCAAAAGGTTTTTGTGTTGTGCGTTGGCTTTTTTGAATTAGTTGTTGCTGTTGTGCTGATTCTTGCGCGGATTGTTTTTGCGCAGTTGCTTTTGCTTTGTTTTGTGCTTTCTTTTTGTTTGCAGCGTTTTTAAGCGCGGTGAGGCCACCACCTTGTTTGATTGAATTTGGGGTGTTTGATGTTGTTTTTTGTTTGGTTTTTGGCGCAAGAACATTGCCGGATGCGAGACTGTCACTTTGTGCGACAAAGCCTACAAAATCAGGTTGTTTGTTTTTGTCTGAGGCAAATTCTGTTTTGTCAAAACCTTCGGGTTTTTCTTGCTCTTGTTGTGTTGCAGCGCGAGATTGGGTAGGGGCTGGAGTTTGGTTTTCTTCTTGGGAAGGTTCGTTTGTTTCTTCGGCCGGTTTGTCTGCAACTTTTGCTTTTTGAACAGGTGTAGGAGCTTGCGTTTGTTGTGGTTCTTGGCCAGAAGGTTGTTGCGCAGGTTGAGGCTGAGAAGATTTTTGTTCTTCTTGTTTAAGTTTGTTTTTAAGGTTTTTTATTTTGTTTTCATCTTGTTGAAGGCCAGAGTTTAATGTGTTCATTTCTGTTACAATTGTCTGGTTTTCTGTTGTCGCTGTAGCGACATTCGCTTTTGTTTCTTCTATGATGTCCACTGTTTCGGAAACAAGTTCTTCTGTTTCTGTCGCTAATCCCTCAGCTTCTGCACCCTCGGTTTCGGCTTGAGTTGCATTTTCTTGAACTTCATCTTCATTTGCTTCACTGGCTGTTGTTTCACCCTCTGCAATCTGAATTTCTGCCTCTTTGCCTTGCTCTTCGGCTTCTTTTTCGGCTTCTGTCGCATTTTTTTTGATTATTTTGATTTCTTTGGTGTATTTTTTATTTGATTTGTCTGCTGTTTTTTCTTTTTGTTTTTGCTTTTTGGCCTTGCTTTCGTCTTTTTGAGCGTTTTGTTCGTCATCTTTTACCGCTTGTGCAGAATCTTTTTCCATATCGGCTGCATTTGCCTCTGCATCGTCGGGATTTTCTGTTGGGTTTGTTTCGGCTGCTTCGTTTTCAGCTCCTTGCTCTATGGATACTTCCGGCTCTTCGGTTTCTTGAGCTTTTTCGGCCTCTTCTTCGTCTTTTGCGAGTTGTTCTTCGACAGCGGTGTTGACTTCGGTTTCCATTGTGTCTACTTTGGCCATTGATTCGTCAGTTTGGTCGTTTGATTCACCAACTCTTGCTCCTGCAACCGCGCTTGTTGCAAGGGTTGCGGTTGCACTTACTGTTAATGCCATGCCGGAACCTATCATTTCCAAGCCAAGTGCTGTGTCTTCACTACCTTGTTTGATGAGGAAAAGTCCTAACATCATTGCCATTGGATTCCACCATTGCATAGCAAGAATTGTGCCGGTTGCAATTTCTGTTGCACCGAAAGCTGTTCGCGCACCGCCAGCGGTTGTGCCGAGAAGCCCTAGTCCCATGCCTTTTGCGGCTTCGCCGGCGGTGTATTTTATGTCGTTTGAATGCTGTTTGTTGGTGGCTTTATCTTGTTGAAAGTCTTCACGGTATTGTTGGAAGATGTTTTTCTTTTCTTCGTCTTCTTGTTCAAGTTGTTCGGTATTTTCAACTATATCTTGGCTTACTTGTTCGGTTTCTGATGTGTTGTCGGAGTTGTTTGCTTGTGCTGCTTGCGCTGCTTCTTGGTCTCTTTTTGCGCGTGCTAGTTCTATGGCTTCTTCTGTAATTGCCGGGATTTGGGGTTCTAACTCTTTTGTCATTTTGACGTTTTCTTTGCCCAGGGTTGCAGAAGTTTTGCCTTCTGAGTGAACGAGGGATTTGAGTTCAGGAAGTTCTAGGTTTGAAAGGTCGATTTGCTCAAGCGTTTTTTCGTCTTGAGCACGAAGATCGTCTTCTGTCGGTTCTTCTGCATTTTCGCCTTCTTCTGCACCTTCTGCGTTTTCGGAACCTTCTTGGCCTTCGACTTCACCTGTTTGTTGACGCTCAAATTCGTCAAGATTTTCACTTGCGGAAGTGATGTTTTCTGAAGAAATACCGATTTTTTCAGCAGTTTGGTCGTTGATTTCAAGACCTTCTGCGGCAGAAACGGTGAGGGCTGTTCCGCCGGCAATCATCGTTCCGCCAAGTGCGATTTCGATTGTTCCTTTGTCAATCATAAAAGCTGCAAGTGCGGCGATGAATGGGTTCCACCAGCCAGCAGCACTTAGAAGGGCGGTACCTTGGACGACGTTGTAAATTCCCACGCCGGTCATATAGCCGCCGGCGATGGTAAATGCGCCGGTTGCGATGTTATCTTTCATTTTGTCGTTTGCGATGTTGACGTCTTTTGTGTATTTTTTATTTGCTTTTGTGGATGCGTCGAAAGTTTGTCTGAGGCTCTCAACGGTTAGCGCTTCATCTTGAGTCGCAGCCGTGAGTTCTTCTTGGCTTTGAGTTGCTGTAACTTCTGCCTCTTCCATTGCGCCTCCGTTGCCTTCTGAACTTTCTGTTTCTCCTGTTGGGGTGTTTGTGTCAGTTTCGGTTGGTGACTCTTCTGCAGTTTCTTGTAAGTTGGTTGTATCTTCTTCGACTTGTTTTTCTTTTTCGTCAACGATTGTTGATTGTGTTTTTAGTTGCTCAACGAGTTTTAAAGCGTCTTGCCCTTTCTTTTCAGAATCTTCTCCTTCTTTTTGGATAAGTTGTTTAAGTTTTGGCATAGAAAGTGATTTTGCGTTGACATCTTCGAGAGTATTTTCACCTTGTGCGATTTGTTCTTCGTCGGTTAGTGGCTCACTTTGGTTTTCAGCGTTTTGATCTTCTTCTTGTTCTGTCTCGGTAACGCCTTCGCCATCTGTCGTTTCAGTAGAAGTTGTGTCTGCTGTTTCGGTGGTAGCCGGCTCGGTTCCTTCTTGTGGCGTTGGGGTTGTTGTTTTACTTTTTGTGGCGACGGTTGGTTCTGTCACGCCTTCGCTGCTTGCAAGGCTTTCCACGGTATGAGTTTGGTCTTCGATTTCAAATCCTGCCGTGTCTGCAGTGTTTTGCATTAAAGCCTGAACTTCTTTGATGGTCGTATTTACGTCAGTTGCAAAGTTTTGAGTATTTACTCCGATTGTGTGTGCTACTTGGGAGAATTTTTTGTTTCCGGCAAGAGAGTTTGCGCCGAGAAGTCCGACGAAACCTTGCGCGATAAGGCCGCCAAAAACACTTCTGTTTTTGTTTGTTTTTTCAAACTCTGCAAGTTCGTTGGATATTAAAATTGTTTCTGCTCCAAAATCTATCGTTGTGTCAGCTTTTTGGCTAACAAAATTCAGACGTTCTCCAAATTTGTTGAAATTTCGGGTTGTGTCGTCGACATTATCTTGATATTTTGCGTCTTCTTCATTGAAAAGTCCGTTTAATTCGGCAAATCTTTCTTGTTCGTTTGTGCTGAGTTCTTCTCCGTTGTCCACTTTCGCTTGCAAATCTTTCCACTCTTTGACCAGTGATTTGATGTTGTTAAGTGATTGTTCTTTGTTTGTTTCAGCCTCAACGTTTGCGGCTTCCATTTCTCTTTCGATTGGATCAATTTCGTCAAGATAAGCTTCAAGAGCTTCGGTTTGCTCATCACATTTGTTGACAAAAATTTTGGTAATTGTTTTGATGTTAAGGAAAGGATTATTTTTCAAAGATAAATAGAGTGCGTGCGCGTCGTTGCCTTCGGTTTCTTCAGTTGTTTCGGTCGCATTTGCGTCGGCCATGGCGTAAGCCCATTCCAGGATTTCGTCCGGAATGGTTGTTCCATTGTTTGCCATGCCGATGATTTCGTCGTAGCTGTAGCCGAAAAATTCGCTGCTTTCATCATCAGTGTAGTAAATGCTCGCGTTAGAATCAATGGTTACGCTTAACGCTTTAAACTTCGCCATACGCGTTTTGTAAATTTTTTCTTTAAGAATGTCGTCTTCGGTTTGTGCATTTGGATTGCCGTCTTCGTCAAACTCCGGCATAAAATCAAAATCAGGATCGCCCGGATCGGCATAGTAGTACTTGTCTTCTGTCTTGAATTCGTCAAACAAGTCATAGAAGTTGTTTTGTCTGCTTTTTATAACTGCTTCCATTTTTGCTTCGATAGACATAAATCGACTTTCCTTTCAACATTCCTTTATCTGTTAGTCGGTTTTTAGGGGCAAAACTTTAGTAATGACGCGGGTTTTCTGGGACAAATGTTACAAAACTTAATATAAAAGCCCAGAGAGGCAATTTTTTTGTAGAATATTTTTTAATAAAGGTATGAGAGGTTCTATGAGAGAAAATTCTGATGAAAAAAACTTGGTATTAGTTCAGGGCAAAAAGACGCCTGAGAAAGTCGAACGTTTTCAAAATGTAACTTCTCCTATTCGCAAGCAGTTGTTGGATTTCAGTAAGGAAAAGGCAAAGAATAAATTTAAAATTATTGATTTATTCAAAAATTAGTTATGTACGAAGTGAAAAAGTGTGTGTATTTGTCGCTTTCTAAAAACCAGAAATCGGCGTTGTGTAATTATTTGAAGGCGTTTGTGAAAAAAATGCCTGAACTTGATGTTGATGAATTATGGACAAAGTTTTATGAAGATGAAAAATATTATCTTGGGATGAATTCTTCGCGATTTGAATTTTTATGTGATATTATTGAGGAAGAAGATTTTTATAACGATACACGACGTTTTTTGTTAGAATGCAAAAAGTATTTTGATTATAAAAAATCTCAAGAACCTTTGCTACAGGCGCAGAAAGCTTTCGAAAAACAAAAACGAGAGTTTTTGAAAGAATTGAAAATGAAATCTGAAAAACCTACTAAAAAACAAGTTTACTACTATGATGCACTTTGCCAAAAGTATGGTTTGGAAAAAGATAATGTTGACGAGTTGTCAAAATTTGATATAAAAGAGAGAATTTCAAGGATTATAGATGAGCATTCAACGGATTACAAAAATATTGATTGATGGTGGCATAGAGCCCGGCGAGGCGCGCGTTGAGGCAGAGTTGCTTTGCGAACATTTTTGTGGATATGACGCGAAAAAAGCAATAATGGGCGAAAAAATGGCTCAATGTGATTTGGATTTTGTTGAAAAAAAAGCGCGTGAGCGCGTTGAGTCTCGACGTCCGATTCAGCATATTATTGGTCTGGCTGATTTTATGGGTGAGAAGTTTATAGTAAACGAACATACCCTTATTCCGCGTGATGAAACAGAATTTCTTGTGAGAGAAGCCGTGCGCTTAATCAAGGAAAATGATTTGAAAATGGCTATCGAAATAGGGTCAGGTACTGGATGTGTTTCGTGTATGATTGCAAAACTCGCCGGAATTCAGATTATCGGACTGGATATTTCTAACGAAACTCTTCACGTGGCGCTCGATAATGCAACAAAACATAATCTTTTTAATAGAGCAATTTTTAGGAAGTCTGATGTTTATTCCAATGTGCGTGAGCGTGAAAAATTTGATATAATTGTTTCAAACCCGCCTTATATTCCGTTAAGTGAAAAAGGAAAGCTTCAAAAAGAGGTCGAATTTGAGCCCGAATTGGCGCTTTTTGCACCAGATGAAGATGGTGTTGAGTTTTATAAACGAATTATTGAAGGGGCGCATAGGCTTTTTGTAAAACGTGGGTTTGTTGTATTCGAACTCGGGATAAATCAGGCGCCGTTAGTTGAGAAATTATTGCAGGAAAACGGTTTTAAAGAGATAAATATCATAAAGGATTTGGCCGGAATTGAGCGTGTTATTTCTGCACGGTTGGACATTTCGGAAGGCTAAAACCAAAACAGCATTTATTGTTTTTTAGCTTTTTGCAATATATTTGTCCGCGGTGTAGTTCAATGATTTTTTTACAAATATAAAGACCCAGGCCGGTGTTAATGGTTTTGGAGTAAAGTGCTGTTTCAGTGCATTGGCTTGGAATGTTGAGAGTGTTGTTTTCAGTGAGGTTTACGGTCTTATTTGTTATTTCGACGGAATAATTGTATTTGTTTTCTTTGAGCTCAATTGTGATTGTTGTTTTTTGTGGTGCGTATTGGTGAGCATTTGTCAAAAGATTGCTGATTGTTCGTTTGATTTCGATGAAATCTATTTCGCAAATATTTGAGATTGTTCGATTTTTGAATTTGATTTTTTGTTCTTTATCGCTCAAGACATAGTGAATTTCTTCAATAGATTTGTTGATGATGTTTTCAAGAGGGTGGGCTTCCAGTTGGAGTTTTATCTCTTCTTTTTCGCTTTTGTATTTAAGAAGAATGTTTTCGACGAGGTTTTTCATGTATTTTGAAGAATTAAGCATGTCGTCAATAAGCTTGTATTCAAAAGTATCCCGGCATGATGATTTGTTTTTTTGCAGAATTTCCAGTGCGCGAAGTAGGGCGTTAATTGGGGTTTTTAAGTCGTGCGTGACCATTGTTAAGAAAATATCATTGTTAAAATTATTGACTATGTTGTTCATATTTTTATTATGCCAAATTTTATTTTGAATACAATTAGTCGACTCGGTTAGTGCTATTTTCTGTACCTCGTAAAAAAGGCTCCTTGTTAGGAGCCTTTAAAATTAGTATTGGTTTTCGATTTTTATAACGCCGTTATCATTGATGAATTTTGCGTTTGTATTTGTTTGTTCTGCACGCTGTTCAAGTCGTTTTTGGCGTTCAATGTCTCTTTTGATGCGTTCTTGATTTTCTTTTTGCTGTTGTTTAAAATCTTTAAATTCGTTGTAAGATCCTTGTTTGAAACGTTGAAGATTTTGAATTTGTTGCATTTCGTGGTTGTTAAAAGATGATGTTTCCGGGAACGCACAAGCAATTCCGGCGCTCAAAATGATTGCGGTTAAAATTAACGTTAGATTTTTCATAAATAAACCCTCCAAATATGCTGTCAACATCGTCTATTTTATTTTAACATATTTTCATTAAAAATCAAAAGATTATAACTGATAATATTGCGAAAAGTAACAACGGGATGTTGTAGTGCAAAAAAGTTGGGATGCAGGTATCCCAAATATGGTTGTGCTGTCCGTCAATGTTTAGGCCGGACGTTGGGCCAAGTGTTGTGTCAGACGCTGGCGAGCCTGCATCACCAAGTGCTGCCGCTGCCGCTAAAACTATAATGGTTGACGGGACGCTGAAACCTAATTTTGCGCAAATCGGTACGAATAACACCGCTAAAATAGGGATTGTTCCAAACGATGTGCCGATTCCGATAGTGATAAAAAGTCCTATAAAAAGCATTAATGTGGCCGCTAAAACCTTATTTGTCATAAACGGTAAAACCGCATTCACAAAGGTATCTATTCCGCCCGTTGCCTTGAGTACGGCCGCAAATCCTGCTGCAACAAGCATTACAAATGCCACGTAACCCATTAGGCCGATTCCTTCATTGATAACTTTATCCATTTTTTGATAGTTTATCGCGCCTGTACCAAAAATTATTCCCAAGCCCACAAGTGCGCCCAGCGGTAAAGATTTTGTCCAAAGTTGGACCAAAAAGGTTGCGCCGGCAGCAAGTAAAATCAGATAATGTTCTTTTTTTATTTTTATGTCTGCGCGGGTGATTTTTTCGGATGAAAACTCTATGTCTGCGTACTCACGCGGCCTTTTGTATGAAACAAATATTGCCCAGGCAAAACCTACCAGCATCGCAACTCCGAGAAACCAAGTCGATTTCCAGATTTCACTTTTTGCGATTTCAATTCCGTTTTGGGTCATGTTATCAGCCAATAAGCCTTGGAAAATTAATCCAAAACCTGTTGGAACGGCAATATATGGTGCTTTTAGTCCAAACGCCAAGGCGCAAGCTACAAGTCTGCGGTCTAATTTTAGAGCATTCATTGTTTTTATCAACGGAGGAATTATTATCGGAATAAACGCGATGTGTACGGGGATTAGGTTTTGTGAAAAAATCGCCATGCAGGTTAATATTCCGATTAAAATGTAAATATTTCCTTTTATAATTGTCGAAATTTTCTTGGAAAGAACGCTTTCCAAGCCGGAATGTGTCATCGTTGCGGCAAAAGCACCCAGTAAGATATAACTTAACGCCGTTTCAGAATTCCCGCCCATGCCGGTGATAAAATCATCCATTATTTCTGAAATCGGCATTTTTGCGCATAAGCCCGCAACGATTGAGGATATAAAAATTGCCAATAGTACGTTTACCTTGCGTAAACACAATAGGCAAAGAGTTATAACTGATATTACAACAGGGTTAAATATTACTTCCATACAATTAATCTAACATAAAATGTAAAAAAATGAAATATTTGTAGCTATTGTCATGTTTTTTGTATTATAATTAGGAAAGAATTAGGGATTTAGAGGATTTAGTTTTGGATAAGAAGAAGTATCATTTTATAGCTATCGGTGGAATCGGGATGAGCGGTTTGGCAAAATATTTGCTTGAGAATGGGTATGAAGTTTCCGGCTCTGATATTTCTGATAGTAAATATATGAATAAACTGCGCGATTTGGGTGCGAAAGTTTTTGTCGGTCATGCAGAGGAAAATTTGCCAGATGATTGTATCGTAATCGCAAGTACTGCCATTCGTGAGGACAATCCGGAAATTGTTAAAGCGAAACGCTTGGGATTGCCGATTTATCACCGTTCGGATTTACTGGCCGAGATTTCTCGAAATGACAAGTGTTTTGTGGGGTTTGCCGGTACTCACGGTAAAACGACAACCAGTGGGCTTTGTTCTTATGTGTTAGAAAAAGGCGGACTTGCGCCTTCTTTCGTTGATGGCGGAATTGTGCCGGAATTGAATACTAATGCACAGTGCAAAAACGGAATGCATTTCGTTGCAGAGCTTGACGAAAGTGATGGAACTATTGTTAAATATCAGCCTGATGTTGCTGTTATTAATAACCTTGAGGCTGATCACATTGATTTTTATAAGGACGGGTTGAATTCTGTCGTGACGACGTTTGTGAAATTTCTTGCCCGACTTAATGATGGAGCAAAAATTCTTTTAAACGCGGATGATGAAGGGGTTAGTCTGTTACATGGACGTTTTGAAGGTGATATTTATACTTTTGCACTAGAAAATAAAGCGGACTTTGTCGCTAATAATATTAATTACGGCGCGGAGTTCACGACTTTTGATGTGTATTATAAAAACCAATTTGTTGCTGAGTTTAAAATAATTCTCAAGGGACGCCATAATGTATACAATACTCTGGCTGTAATTGCGGCGCTTTATTTGACAGGAGTTGATGTTGTTGCGTTAAAAGAACATTTTGCGACGTTTTCCGGCATGGGAAGAAGATTTCAGTATATAGGTAAGTTGAAGGAGTTAGGGGTGGATGTTTATGATGATTATGCCCACCATCCGACAGAAATTAAAGCAACGCTGGATGCTGCAAAATCTTTTGGACAAAGGCGTGTCGTTGCGGTGTTTCAGCCTCATAGATATACAAGGTTGCAAAGCCTTTGGGATGAATTTTTAGAGTCATTGAAGTGTGATGCAGAAGTTTTTGTGACTGATGTTTATGCCGCGTCCGAAGTTGAAATCGAAGGTGTTTCAGGCGAAGTTTTTGCAAGGAAACTTGGTGCAAAACATTTAGCTGGAGATATGAAATCCGTTGCCGCACAACTTTATCCGCAGTTGCGCGAGGGGGATGTTGTTATCGGTTTGGGAGCCGGAACTATAACGAATTTGAGTAAAGAACTTTTTATGATTGAGGAGGCCGTTGGGGTTGGTAATTAGTTTTGAAAAAGATTTTGAGATAAAAAAACTTACCAGCTTTAAGCTTGGCGGTCTGATTGCGCGTGTTTATTTCCCGCATTGCGAGGCTGATTTTGTAGAGGTTATGCAAAGTGAGCCACAAGCGATTGTTTTGGGAAATATTTCAAACGTATTGATTTCTGACGACGGATACCCAGGAGCCGTTGTTTTGACTTCTAAAATGGATAAAATATCTGTTGAAGGTTCCCGTGTTGTTGCGGATTGCGGCGTTAAGGGGCAGCGTTTAGCGCAAGAAGTTGCAAAATTCGGCTTGGGCGGCTTAGAATTTTTAATTGGGTTTCCGGGTGCTGTTGGCGGCGAGGTTTATATGAACGCGTCGGCTAACGGGCAATCTATTTCCGATAACTTGGTTAAAGTTCGTTGTTATAGCTCTGAACGTGGAGTTTTTGAACTTTACAAAGATGAAATGGCTTTCGGATATAGAAGTTCCATTTGTCAAAAAAAAGATATAAAAATTTTGTCCGCGGAGTTCGAGCTTACTTGCGCTACGGTAGAAAAAGTTAATGCTCGTATGCAAGAATGTTTGGCGTTCAGACGAAACCATCAGCCGTTGTTGAGTTTGCCGAATTGCGGAAGTATTTTTAAAAATCCGGAGGGAGAATCTGCCGGCCGACTTTTGGATTCTTGCGGGGTTAAATCTTGGCAGCAAGGCGGTGTGAGGGTTTGGGAAAACCATGCTAATTTTATTGTCAACGACAGAGGCGGTACGTCAACGGATGTTCTTGAATTGATGTGTCGAATGCAGGCCGCAGTTGATCAAAAATTTGGGATAAAATTGGAGCCGGAAATAATTTTTCTGGGCGGAAATAATAAAAGAGAGGAAGAATTATGCAAAATGTTATATCAAAAGATGCAAAAATAGCAGTGCTTTGTGGCGGTATGTCATCTGAACGTGAAGTTTCAATGCGCTCTGGCAAAGGATGTTTTGACGCGTTGCAGCGTTTAGGGTTTAAAAATTCACAACTTGTCGTTGTGGATGAAAATATTGCGCAAACATTGAAAGACGGGAATTTTGATATAGCGTATAATGCACTTCACGGAAAATATGGCGAAGATGGCTGTATTCAAGGGGTTTTGGAAATCTTGAAAATACCTTATACAGGCTGCGGAGTTATGGCGAGCGCGGTTTGTATGAACAAAGAGTATACCAAAAGAATGCTCTCTGTTTGTCCTGAAATTCCATTGATTAAATCTGTTTTTGTAAAAAAGGGTGAGGATGTTTTTGAAAAAACTAAGGATTTAAAATATCCATTGATAACAAAACCGGTTTGTGAAGGTTCAAGTTTTGGGATGACGAAAGTCAACACAAAAGATGATTTAGCGGCGGCTTATGCGGAAGCGAGCAAGTATAACAATGATGTTCTGATTGAAGAATATCTTGTTGGAATTGGTACAACCGTGGGTGTTTTGGAACGTGATGGCGTTCCGTTTGCGACTGAAATTCTTGAGCTTCGTCCAAAAAATGAGTGGTATGATTATGAAGCAAAATACACAAAAGGGATGACAGAATTTATTTTGCCGGCAGAGTTGTCAGGCGAGATGACGGCGCGTGTCAAGGCTTTGGCGGTAAAAGCTTACGAAACTGTCGGTTGTAGCGGAGTTTCAAGAGTTGACTTTTTGATAGTCGACGATGTACCATATATATTAGAAATTAATACCAGCCCGGGGATGACCGAAACAAGTGATTTGCCGGCGCAGTCCGAGGTAATGGGCATTGATTACGATAATTTGGTGTTACTAATTTTGCAAAGTGCAGGGTTAAACAAGTAGATGACAGGTGAAATCGAAGAGTTTGATATAGAAAATCACGAACGCGAAGTAAAAAAACGACTTCGTCAAAGACGTGTTCGAGGAAAGAAAAATCACCTTAAACACTTACATACTTTTTGTAGGTTTTTGTTGAGTACACTTTTGATTGTTGGGGTTTATTATTTCCTCAAAATTCCGGCTTTGTATATTTCACAAGATGCGTTTTCACATTCGGATCCTGAAGTTATACGGTTGATTAATAATGAAATCGTTCCTGATGAGAAGATTTATAAACTTTTGAGCGGTTTTCAGGTGGAAGGGTATCCGATTTTCGCGCAAAAAGTTGACGGTTTGAAGAAACTTTTGCTGGAACTTCCGCCGGTTGAGGATGTTTATATCAGGCGGTATGCGTTTCCGGCGCGAATCGATCTGATTTTTAAGGAACGTATTCCGGTGATGACGATTTCGCCTGATGTTGACGTGCCTCCTGTCGCGTATTTCACTGCAGATGGAACTCTTGTCGGACGTGAATATGCGCCTTACATCGAAAAATATCACACCCTTTGTGTTCTTTCTTATGGCAATAAGGGAGAAGATTATCACAATTGGAAAAAGGATTATATTGACGAACTTTTGAATCTTGCGAAGTACGTTGAAACCTGTTCAAAAGAGGCTGTTGAGTATGTTGATTTGAGAAATCCTGATGATATATTCGTGAAGATTTCGTCCATAAAAATTCGGTTGGGAAAAGCTGATTCTACTGCGTTTGAACGTGTTCGCAGGTTATCATCCATCTTGCCGGAAATTAAACTTATGGATGAACATATAAAATATTTAGATTTAAGATGGAAAGATCCTTATTTAAAGTTGGAGTAAAATTATGAAAGTTACCGTTGTACAAAGCAAATTTAAAGTTGCAGATTTCGCGTTTAACATCAAGAATGTTTATGAAAAACTTGCCAAGGCGCAGACTGAAATCGTTATTTTCCCGCAGTATGATTTGGGCAGTTGCGGCGGAAAAGATTTGATTTTAGACGAGAGGGCGAATAAGCGCGAAAGTGATTTCTATGAAAAAATAGCTGCACGTGTTGGGGATAAATACGTTTTTATCGGTGATGTTTTGATACATAGCGGCGAATTTATAGAGCAAGATGACGATGGCTTGTACAATATTAACGGCAAAAAGGTTTATGTATCGGATTATTATGAGGATGATATTAAGTGCGATTTGTATATCCTTGCGCATAATCGCTACTATGCGATGAATACTCTTGATGATTTTGTCGCAAGTGTCGAAACGGATTGTGATTTCGTGTTTGTGAATGCTATCGGAATGGCCGATGAAAATATCTATTGCGGTGCTAGTTTTGCGAAAAATGCGGATAATGAAATTGTTTTCCAGGCGCCGTTGTGCGAGGAATGTATTGCGGAAATTGATTTTAAAAAACCGATAGTGCCGGAATTCGATGCGATTGAAAAACAAATCGTCGATGTTACGACATTTGCACTTCGTGAATATTGCGCTAATACAGGGTTTAAAAAGGTTATCTTAGGGCTTTCCGGCGGTATTGACAGCGCATTGACGGCTGCGTTAGCAGTTCAGGCGCTTGGAAAAGAGAATGTTTTTGGCGTTATGATGCCAAGTATGTTTTCGTCTTCAGGTAGCGTTGATGATTCGGTTGTTCTGGCTAAAAACTTGGGGATTAAAACCGCAACTTTGCCTATTACTCATTTGTTTGATGAATTTATTTCTGATGTGGCTAAAGTGCGGAAATACGATTTGGCGGAAGAAAATCTTCAGGCGCGTATTCGCGGCTTGATTTTGATGTTTTTCTCTAATCGAGAAAATTATCTTCTGCTTTCCACTAGCAATAAATCAGAAGCTGCAATGGGGTATGGAACGCTTTATGGCGATCTTTGTGGCGGGTTGAATTTAATTTGTGATCTTACGAAAACAAATGTTTATAAGGTTTCAAATTATATTAATCATGATGAAATAATTATTCCGCAAGAGATTATTGATAAAGCGCCATCCGCGGAACTTCGCCCAAACCAAAAAGATCAAGACAGTTTGCCGGATTATGCGGTTTTAGATGATATTATTGAGATGTATTTGGAGCAAAATATGTCCATTGACGATATCGGCAAAAAATATGACAGAAACCTTGTTAAAGATATCGTTCGTCGGATTTATTTGGCACAGTTTAAGCGCAAACAATGCTGTCTGGGTGTTCGTTTAACCGAAAAATCATTTTTAAACGGCATAAATCTTCCAATAATGCAAAAATTATACAAGTAACGTTGCGTTTTGGGAAGATATAAATCAACCGTTTAGATGAGTTTGCTTTATTGACATCGTTTGCTCAATTTGTTAAACTTGTATTGTATTGGTATAAATTTTATCTACAGAAGAGGTAGCAAGAATGAAAAAAGATAAGTTTTTAGCAGCGGTTATTATGACTTCATGCTTGTTTGGGGTAAATGCGTTTGCGACGCAGGCAAAAGCAGAATATACGCTTGAACAACAGGCTGAAATTAACCTTTGGAACGATTATATTAAAGATTATGCGAACGATGCATTTGGATATTTAAGCAGAGCGAATATTCACATGGAAGCGCGTGAGTTCGCAAATGCTATTGCTGATTTTGACGCTGCATTGAAAATTGATCAATACAACACAGATGCCTATGTAAAGCGTGCAAATGCTAAATTTATGACCAATAACTTGGAAGGGGCGCTGAAGGATTATGCCGTTGCGTTGGAGATTAATCCGTCTTTATCTGAGGCACGTTTCAATATCGGTAGAATTTTCTACGCTACTCAAGATTACAAAAGAGCCGTTGAACACATGGCTGCGGGTGTAAAACTTGCAAATGATAATCCGCAATATCTTTTTGAATTGGCAAGAGCTGAATACAAAGCCGGTTCATATAACGACGCGTTTACAAACTTTGCTAAAGCTACTGAATTGAAAGAAGATTATCTTGAGGCTTATTACGGCAACGCGCTCGCAGCAATGAATCTTGCGAAATACGATGATGCGATAAAATGTTTTGATAAAGTTATTTTATCCGGCCAAAAATATGAAAATACCCATTACTACAAGGGGATTGCTGAATATCAACTCGGTCAGTATGAAGCTGCAATCAAAGATTTTGACATTGCATTAGAAGAAAATCCGGAAGATGGTTTGGTTTATAATTTCCGCGGAAAAGCAAAAGAGTTGTTAGGTAACAAGTCTGCAGCTAAAAAAGATTATAAAAAGGCTAAAAATCTCGGTGTTACGGCAATAGGTCTTAGTGCAGCAGATAAAGCCAACGTAGTTGCTGAAAAAGTTCAAAATGAAGTACAAGAAATTACTCAAGCGGCTGGAACTGTAGCGAATGAAGTTGAACAGGTTGCACAAGCTGCGGTTGCAGAAACGGCTCAAGTGGCTACTGAATCTCAAGAAACGGTTCAAGAGGTTGTTCAAGAAACAACCGAGCAAATTGTTTCTGCCACAGAAGAAACAACCGTTCAAGCTGAACAAGTTATCGAAGAATCCGCGCAAGTTGCTGCCGAAGAAGTTGAACAGGCCGTCGAAGAAGTTGCCCAAGCCACAGAAGAGGTGGAAGCTGAAGTAGAAAATGTTGCGCAAGAAGTTGTTGCACAGTCAACGGCTCAAGAATTCGTCGAAGAAACAACTCAAGCTGTAGAAGAGGTAACTGAAGAGGTTATCGCTCAAGCGGCACCACAAGAAATCGTTGAAGAAGTTGTCGAAGAAGAATATTATCCAAACACTCCTGCTGAGCAAGTCATTCTTGATGAGGCAACAAACAAACGTCTAGCCGCGGAAGAAATTGCTTTCGGAGATATCTATTCTGCGGTTGCATTGTACGACAGAGAAGTTGAAAACGACCCTATTAACCCTATTAATTATATGGCGCGTGCGCACTTAAAACTTATGAATGAAGATTGGGATGGCGCAATCAGAGATGCTGAGCTTGCCGGCAGAATGGACGGTGACAGAGTTGAGGCGTTGTTCATTCAAGGTAAGGCATATCAAGGAAAAGGCAACAATGTTTTAGCATATAGAGCTTTTGCAATGGCGTTGAGAGATAATCCTGATAATGTTGAATTTAAATACAATTTCGCAAATGCTGCGTTTAAAGTCGGAAGATTTGCTGAGGCTGAAGAGGCGTTGTCTTCTGTTATCGAAACTTCAATTGCGGATTACCCGGATGCGTTTTTGACGAGAGGTAAAGCGCGTTATCAGATGGCTGAATTCTATTCTGCGGTTACTGATTTAACCAGATATTTGGCTGGCCAACCAAAATCAGCAGAAGCGTATTTCTATCGTGCAATGTCTAAGTTCGCATTAAATAACGTAGAGGAGTCTTTGCAAGATTTTAATTTGGCAATCAAATATGACAGAAAAAATCCTGATTACTATATGTTCAGAGCCAAAAATTATATTGCGCTTGAAAAATACGTAAATGCTAACAAGGATTATTTGAAAGTTGTTGATTTAAAAGGCGAAAACGTAACAACCGAAGATTATTTAAGACTTGCTCAGTCTGAAATTCTTGCAGAAGAAATCGAAGAGGCGCTTGTAACTTATGATATGATTCTTCAAAAAGATAAATTAAATGATTTGGTTTATCTCGATAGAGCAAGACTTTTCGAGGCGATGGGGCGCTATTACGATTCAATCAATGATTACACGACCGTTTTAAGATTGAATCCTGACCAAAAAATCGTTTACAAGGAACGCGGTTTGTTGCTAGTCGATACAAAAGCTTATCGCAAAGGTATTATCGATTTGAATGAGGCGTTGAAGTTGGAGCCTAATAACGGAAAATTGTACTACTACCGTGCGCTTGCGAAACAAGCAACCGGCGACAAAGATGGTGCAATGCTCGACTTTGAACAGGCAAAACAACACGAAAATCTATAAAAATATTAAGAGCCACGATAACGTGGCTCTTAGTATTTTGTTTAATAATTGCAACATATCTATTGATTTTTTTATATGCTTATATTATATTAAGGGGGTAGAGTGCTTTCGCCAAATAGCAACTCAGCGTGTATCAAGGGTTTGTCCCTGATGGCAAAATTAGAAAAGGAAAAGAAAAATGTCAATTAATTTGAAAAACAAACAAGAAATCATCAAAGAATTTGGTGCTAATGAAAAAGATACTGGTTCTGTAGCGGTTCAAATCGCATTGATGAGTAAAAAAATTAGTGAATTAACAGAACACCTAAAGTCTAACAAAAAAGATTTCGCTACAAAAAGAGGTCTTTTGATGATGGTAGGTAAAAGAAAAAGATTGTTATCTTACTTGAAAGACAACAACCTTGAAGAATACAGAAACTTGATTAAAAAGCTTGGTATTCGTGGTTAATTGCCTGATTAAAAAAGTGTTAGGGCTGACATTTGTCAGCCCTTTTTTAACAAAACTGGCGGCGAAAAGTTGCTTAAAGAGAGTGTTTTAGGGGAAATAAATGGAAAATCAATTAAAGAAGTTTTCTACGGTCCAATTTTTAAATTTTTGTTTAGGGTTTTTCGGACTGCAGTTTGCGTGGCAAATGCGTATAATTTTATCGGGCCCGGTTACGGAACATCTTGGGGCGTCACCGTTTTTGTACGGTTTGATTTGGCTTGCGGGGCCGTTTACGGGAATGGTTGTTCAGCCTTTAATCGGTGCGATGAGTGATAAGACTGTTTCGCCGTTCGGGCGCAGAAGACCATACCTTTTGGCGGGTGCTGTTATTGCGTCAATTGCGTTGTTGATTTTCCCTAATTCCGGCAAAGTCGCAATGCTTTTTCAAAACCTTTTTAACTATGAATTACCTATATGGACGGGGCTTTTGATAGCGGCAATAATGATTTGGGTTATTGACGCTTGCGTGAATGTTGCGCAAGGTCCTTACCGCGCGTTGGTCCCGGATGTGATGCCGGAAGAACAATATTCTATTGCAAATTCTTATATTAGCCTTGCTATTGGCTTGGGTTCTGTCGTTGCTGCGGGTGCAGCACCGTTTTTGAAATGGGTATTTGATTACCAGATGTCAATTAACGCTCAGTTTTTGATGGCGGCTTTGGCGTTCACATTGGCGATGGTTTGGACTTGCCTGAAAATTAAAGAACATAAAATTCAATCTGTTGAGAAAGAAACTGTCGAAAGTAAATCTTTTATTGCGTCAGTTAAAGAATTTTTCGCGATGTCGCCTGAGGTTGGGAAAATTTGTACGATGCAATTTTTCACTTGGATTGGGACGATGTGTATGATGATTTTCTTTACTCAATACGCGGTGCACACTATTTTTAAGGTTCCGGATTTGACAGAGATGACTGCGGGGATGAAACTTTTATATGACGCAGATACTCTTGCGGGAACGAATTTTTCATCTGTATGCTTTGCGATTTTTAATTTTATTTGCTTTATAGTCGCGATTCCTATTGGAATTCTTTCTGAAAAATTTGGGAATAAGAAGGTGCACGTTGTGTCTTTGATAACAATGATTTGCGCTTATATTGGCATGTATTTTACTAAAAACGTTGTAAATGTCGCGATTTTTATGGGTATTGCCGGAATCGGCTGGGCAAGTATTTGTGCGTTGCCGTTTGCGATGTTGTCAAAATATATTAAAAAGGGTACAGAAGGTTCTGTGATGGGGATTTTTAATATATTTATCGCCGGGCCGCAAGTTTTTGTTTGTACGTTGGTTGCATGGATGATTTCTAAAACGGGCTTTGCTCTGCAAGACGGTCTGATAAATTATCGTTGGGAAGACGCCTTTTTAATCGGTGCATCTTGCTTGATGGTTGCGACCCTTATTACAAATTCTATTGAAGAGAAATAAAAAATCACCCGGTGTAATTAAACGCCGGGCAATTTTTTGTGAAATTTAACTTAGTGCATTGATTTGATTAATCTGTAAACAACTTTCAAATCTGACGGTGAAAGGTTTGCCAAGTTCTTTTCGATATAGGCAATCATATTTTTTTCGTCTGTTTTGTAATGATCAAAGTCAAAAAGTTCTTGCAAATCAATGCAAAGTGCAGCGGCCAAACGCGTGAGCGATTTTGACGGGAAGGTGTTTCCGCATTCGATGTTGCTCAAGTTGCGTTGGTCGATTCCGATTTTCTCGGCAAGCTCTTGTTGTGAAAGATGTCTTGCTTGTCTTAATTCTTTAATTCGTTTTCCTAAAAGGTCTTTAATTGCTTTCATGTTCACTCCCTACTATATACTATTGTAGCGTTTTTTACGGAATTAATGAATGATGACAATGCTGCAATAGTTGTGAATTTTAGAGTGTTTTTATAGTAAATATTATTAGCGAAGAAAACTTGAATGTGAATTAGCAAAAAGTATATAATTTTTTTTCGATATTTTGCCTAAAAGTTTATGGTTTTGTTGTGTAAAATGGGGTATTAATTGTAATAAAGTTATGATTATCAATAAGGAGAAATTATTATGATGTTACTTTTGAGATGGATTTTGTTTGCGTTGGCGATTTTGTTGGTTGGATGGCTTATTCCGGGGATTGAAGTCAGCAGTTTTGCCAGTGCATTGATCGTATGTTTAATTATGGCGTTGATAAATATATTTATCCGACCGATAGTGACATTGATTACGTTGCCAATAAATCTGCTAACATTGGGACTTTTCGGCTTGGTGATTAATGCTGGGTTGTTCTTGTTGGCGGGTTATTTTGCGCCGGGAGTGAGTGTAGACGGATTTTGGAGCGCGCTGCTAGGTTCTTTGGTTCTTTCATTGCTAGGTTTGGTAATCGACTCAATCACGGAAAGACGTTAATTTTTGTAAAGACTCCGGTTTCCCCTTGTGGAGCCGGGGTCACTTGTTTGGGGGTGAAGTTTTTTGTGAAATTTTACTGGTCAAACGGCCTATTGCATTTATAAATTTTGAGTGATATAATAATGCCAGTTAGAAAATAGAGGGAATTTTTGTATGAAAAAGAAATGTTTGTTAACGGCGTTGTTATTGCCGTCGTTGCTGTTTTCATCTCCGTCGAAAGCTGCTGATATTGAGGCTTTGCCGGGTACGTCTTATGAAAACGGTAACGCGCCAAGTGTTCTTGTTGCACCTGGCCAGAGCGCTATCATTCACGATACTGTAAATTTTATTAATAATACCGTAGGTGGTAACAAGGCCACTGTTCATAATGGTGGAGATTTAACTATCGGAGCTGCAATTTTTGAAGGTAATTCTTCAGCATTTGGGGCAATTCATAATTTTGGAACTTTGACGGTTGACGGTGCTACATTTAACGGTAATGCGGGTGTGGGAAGTTTCTCTTATGCCGGTGCGATTTATGGTAGTGCGTATACCGGTTCAGGCGCGATGGATATAAAAAATGCTACATTTACATCAAATACAAATAATAATGGTTGGTCAGGTGCCGGTGCAGTTTATTTTGCCGGTGAAACTCCTGAAACAGTGAATTATTTGAGTGATTCAACGTTTACTGATAACCATGCGCATGACTCTTTGTATGAGTATGGTACTGGCGGTGCCGTTAGTTTGGGTTATGGTAAATTGTATGTTGATAATGTTGAATTTACCAAGAATACGGCAGATATAGGTGGCGCACTGTATGGATTTTCCAGGGCAAGTGATGAGGTTGTTTCGCAAGATAGATTTTTAACTGTTACGAACTCAACTTTTACGGAAAATGAAGCGACTTTTGGTGGTGCAATCGGTAATAGTGCTAATTTTGTACTTGCTGATTCTAAATTTATTGATAATTCTTCGACTCAAAAGGGTGGAGCTATTTACAACGAAGTTTTGTACGGAAATGTGACTTCGGTAACCAATTCGACCTTTGAGGGCAATAGTTCATTATCTGGTGGGGCAATATTTACAGAATCTGATATGCAAATTGGAAATGCTGTATTTGACGGCAACAGTGCAACTGAGTGGGCAGGTGCTGTTTACGTGACGAACGGTGCATTGACTGTTGAAAACGGCACATTTACAAACAATACTGCCGGTTGGGGTGGCGCAATTATTGCCGGTACAAATAACTCTAATCTGGTAATTAATAATGGTACATTTGAAAATAACTCAGCATTAGCGTATGGTGCTGTCGGGGTGTTTAAAAATGCGGCGTTTACAAATTCTAAATTTATAGATAACAAAGCTACTGACGCTAATGATGATGGTGGCGGAGCGATGTTTGTCGGTTCTGAAGGCGCAATTGCAAAACTCGATAATGTTACATTCAGAGGTAATACTTCAGCATCTTCCGGCGGTGCAATCGGTACACGTGTGGCTGAAAATGCCAATGGTTCAAAGAATGATAACTCTGCGGCTGTTCTGAATATAACAAATTCTACATTTGAAGGTAATACTGCCGAAACTACAGGCGGCGCTATTGATAACCATTTCTATTCGGCAGCTAGTGGAATTTCTAATTCAACATTCACAGGCAACTCTGCTGCACAAGGTGGTGCAATTTACAACCACGGCGATACAGACAACCAAGGTAATGCCGCAAACTTGAGAATGGATTCAGTCACCATGACCGAAAACTCTGCAACCGGCAATGGTGGAGCGATTTATAACGAGGCGGATATGTCAATTAACAACTTGACCGCTACCGGCAATACATCTGGTGGCAGCGGAGGTGTTATTTATGCAAAAGGATTAGTCGCGGATGCGGTTACTAAAGTTACGAATTCAACGTTTGATGGTAATTCCGCTGATTCTTGGGGCGGTGTCGCTTTTGTAACAAATAGTAAATTCGATGTAGAAAACAGCGCATTTACGGGTAATACAGCTACCTATGGCGGTGCTATTGCAAGCGGTACAACTAATTCTAACTTAGTAATTGATAATAGTTCATTTGAAAATAATACAGCGTTAGCAATTGGTGCGGTTGGTGTGTTCAAAACAGCAACAATCACAAATACTTCATTTGTGGGCAACAAAGCGACAGATGCGGCTGACGACGGTGCCGGTGCATTGTTCTTGGGCGCGGAATCTCAAACAATTATTGAGAATGCTGTGTTTGAAAATAACTACTCTGCATCTCGCGGTGGTGCTATAGCAACCCGTGACATCCTTCAAGGTAACAACGTAGAAGGCAAATTAGACATCTCTAATACAAGTTTTGTAAACAACGAGGCTGTTGGAGACGGTGGCGCAATTTATAACGCATTCTATAATAGCCAAGCAAATCCGCAAAATGTTTCTGTTGTGGGCGTAACTTTCGATGGTAACAAAGCCGGCGGAAATGGTGGTGCTATCTACAATGCAGCGGCTGATTTGGGTGGTTCAGTTTCTTCTGTGTACATTACGGATTCAAGCTTTACGAATAACTCATCCGCGGGCCAAGGTGGTGCGATATATTCACACGGTACTGTAAATATTGAAGCAAAAAATGCTGATGTAACGTTCGCGAACAACACATCCGGCAGCGGCAGCAACGATATTTATATGGCAGCAGCGGGTTCTGAGTTGAATATTAAGGCTGCAGAAGGAAGAACGGTTAGTCTTTCAAGCGGTATCGCGGGCGAATCTTATCTTCTTAATATCAATTTAAATCCTGTTACATTTGCAAGGCTAAGAGCTAGTACTCCTCAAAACTATACGGGCTCTGTAGTTATTGGTTCAGCTATCCAAAATGCAACAGTCAATGTCGCTAGTGGCGAACTCCATTTGGCTGAAGGAAGTTCATTGGTTGATTCAACTTTGACAATGGGCGACGGAACAACATTGAATACAATCAACAATGCAGTTGATTCTTTCGATTCAAATGTTACATTGGGTGATGATGTTTCATTGTTAGTTGATGTTAATTTGTCTAACGGTACTGCCGATAACTTCTCTGAAGCTAATCAACAAGGCGCTGTTGTGGTTGATGGTATCAATTATTTAGGCAACACAACTGCAAATAGTATTAATATGAATCTTGCTCAAGCTTTGGGGGTTGACCCTTCTAATTTGACAATTACTGAGGCTTTGCAACAAACTCAGCAAACGATTTTGACCCCTGTCAGATACTTAACAGGTTCAGTCAGTGCTGACGGTACAATGTCATTTGTTCCAACCGGAAACAGCTACAGAGACTTCAACTCTGCGATTATGGCGGCACCTGTTGCGGCACAATTGGGCGGCTATCTTAACCAGTTGAACAGTTATGATCAAGCGTTCATGAACATGGACATGAGAATGCTTATGAACTCCGAAGAACGTCAAGCTTTGCGTAGAAAGAACAGCTACGCGGCTGCCGATACTTCAACTCCGATGGTTTACTCTCCAATCTTCCAACCTGAAAAGAACAAAGGTGGATGGGTCAGAGCGTACTCAACATTTGAAAACGTAAAACTTCAAGGTGGACCGAAAGTTTCTAACGTAATGTACGGAACTTACTTCGGTGGCGATAGCGATATGTATACGTTGGAAAACGGCGCTGAAGTACAATATAGCTTGTATGCAGGCTATAACGGTTCACACCAAGCGTTTGGCGGAAACAGCTTGTGGCAAAACGGTGGAACATTAGGTGCAACCGCTGCAATTTACAAAGACAACTTCTTCTCCGCATTGACTGCAAACGTTGGGGCTAATGTTGTTGATGGTTCAACAATGTACGGAAAAGAAGACTTCCCAATGTTGATGTCGGGTATCGCTTCTAAAACCGGCTATAACTGGGAACTGGCAAGCGGCAAATTCATTGTTCAACCGAACTACTTGATGTCTTATTCATTCGTAAACACGTTTGATTATACAAACGCTGCGGGTGTAAGGGTTAAATCAGATCCGCTCCACGCTATTCAAATAGCTCCGGGTGTTAAATTCATCGGCAACCTTCCAAAAGGATGGCAACCATACGTTAATTTGAGAATGGTTTGGAACATAATGGATGATACAAAATTCACAGCAGCGGATGCGTCATTGCCACAACTTTCTGTAAAACCATACTTTGAATACGGGGTTGGTGTTCAGAAACGTTGGGGAGAAAGATTTACAGGTTTCTTCCAAGCAATGTTGAGAAGTGGCGGCAGAAACGGTATTTCATTGGGTATGGGATTCCGTTGGGCAATTGGTAAAGCGCCTCAAAAAATGAAGGCGAACGCAACCAAAACACCTACAATGCCACAACCTCAAGTTAAATTAAGTAATGTAAAATAGGTATAAAAGAGGCGGGCCAAACCCGCCTCTTTTATATTTAAGGTCTTGACAAAATCCCCGCAATAGTGCATAATGAAAGTATGATTAAATTAAAATATTATAGTGGAATATACAGTTCAATAGGGGGTAGGGGGGCCGACGAAGTCGGCTCTTATATTCGTACCGACCCGTGTGAGATTTTAATGTTGAATTTAGTGTTTCCGGCTAAGCCGGCTCTTATACACGTGCCAACCCGAGTGAGATTTTACTAACCCGAGCTCTGCCTCCCTCAAAGTCCTGATTATACTTGGTTTCAGTGTTCCGTTTTAACAATATTGCTACCTCCGATGAATATTATACTATAATACCACTTGAAAAATACAATAAAATATGGTAGAATACGTATATGAGAATAGCAGGAGGATTAAAAATGACAAAAAAACTTGGATTTACAATGGCGGAAATATTGCTTTCCCTCACAATCATCGGCGTTGTCGCCGCGATTACATTGCCGAGCTTGATGGCAAATATTAACGAACGAACTTGGAATACCCAACGCAAAGCGGTTTACGCTCGCCTAAGCCAAGCGATTGCGATGATGCCGCAATTGAATGGTTATGGTCAGTACGAAGGTACAAACACTGACGGCGTTGTAAGCACAACAAAAGACACGGCAGCTGAGGCGTTTTTGACAGAGGGGCTTTCAAAAGTTTTAAAAATCAACAACATTTGTGATGCCACTCACCTAGCAGATTGCGGAATTGCGGCGTCGTTTACAAACTTGGCGGGTTCCACAATCTCTTGGCCAACAAAGTTATCGGAATTGAATTCTATGTTTACGAGTGTTTATATTGGTACGAATGGTACAAATTCTTCGTATCCGTATCAAAATCCACAAAAAGATATCGATACAAGAGCTGCAGCATTTGAAACTCAAAACGGGGAAACAATTGCTATTTACTATAACCCGTATTGCGTAGATGATTTAGGTGAGACGGATTGGCACTATGCTCAATCTAAGATGTGCGCAAACTTTATTTATGATTTAAATGGAAATAAAGGACCTAATGCTGTTGGGAAAGATATTGGCTTTATTACTGCATTATACCCAATGGATTCAAATGTCGTGGCACCATACGCCCTAGCAACTAATGCTGCTACATCAGTAGTACAAACCGAGGCAAGTGCAAAATGTTCAGCACAAGACCCTGAAAGCAGATTGCCAAATCGTGACGAATTAACCGCGATGTTCTATAACAAAGAACTTCTCGGTATTGCGTCCGGTGGCTTTTGGTCTGACTCTGTCATCTCTTCTGGAGAGTCTGGCACGGCTTGGGGCCAGAGTTTCCACGCGGGCACTCGCCACCCGAACACACGGTCTTACACTATCAACGTCAGGTGTGTTAAGCGTTAGGCTTGGTAAAATTTTGATAATAGCATTTTCAACAGCCTCCTTGATTTTTCGGGAGGTTGTTGTTTTCTATACTTTTTGTAAAAAATCTTTTGTGGCGCTTTACTTTCGACTTTGTTGTTAATAAAATTAAATATGTTATACTTTACAGTTAAATAAGGAGAAAGTAACATGAAAAAATCTATTATGGACTTGCAAGATGTAAAAGGCAAAAGAGCGCTTGTGAGAGTTGACGTTAACGTTCCGTTGGACGCTGATAAAAACGTTACCGATGATACAAGAATTCAAGCGATTATTCCTACCGTTCGTGAATTACAAGCAAAAGGCGCAAAAATTATTTTGATGGCGCACTTAGGTAGACCAAAAGGCGAAAAAAATCCTGAATTTACTCTTGCTCCTGTTGCAAAATATATGTCTAAAGTTTTGGGCGAAGAAGTTATGTTCATCCCTAGCGTTGAAGAAGCTGCGGATTACGTCGCTAAGCTTCAAGACGGACAAGTAGCGTTGTTGGAAAATATCCGTTATTACAAGGCTGAAGAAGCAAAAGACGACGATATGACATTCGCACAAGAACTTGCAAAATTGGGCGATTTTTACGTAAACGACGCGTTTGGTGCAGCTCATAGAAAACACACATCAACCGCTAAATTGGCGGAAATCGTTAAACCTGCTGTTTCAGGTTTATTGATGGAAAAAGAAATCAGATGCTTATCTCAAGCACTTGACAACCCTGAAAGACCTTTCACTGCTGTTGTTGGTGGCGCAAAAGTTTCTTCTAAAATCGGTGTTTTAGAAAACTTGATTGATAAAGTTGATAATTTGATTATCGGTGGCGGTATGGCTTATACATTCGTCAAAGCTAACGGCGGCAAAATTGGTAACTCAATTTGCGAAGATGATCAAATGGACGTCGCAAAAGCTATTGAAAAGAAAGCTGCTGAAAAAGGCGTTAAATTGGTTATGGCAACCGATGTTCTTGTAACCGATGATTTTTCAGGTAACGGAACAAATAAATTCGTCGCAATTAATGAAATTCCTGACGGCTTTGAAGGCGTAGACGCTGGCCCTGATTCAAGAAAAGCGTTCGCAGAAGTTTTGAAATCTTCTAAAACTATCTTGATGAACGGTCCTGTTGGTGCGTTTGAAAATCCGAAATTCGCAGAAGGTACAAAAGCTGTTTTGGAAGCTATCGTTGAAGCAACCAAAAACGGTGCAACTTCTGTAATCGGTGGTGGTGATTCTGTTTCTGCAGCGAAAAAATTCTGCAAAGCGGAAGATTTTACTCACGTTTCAACCGGCGGCGGTGCGTCTTTGGAATTTATCGAAGGAAAAATTCTTCCGGGCGTTGCAGCTTTGGACGATAAATAATTTTTGAAGATGAAAGTTGTTGGAAAGGCGCGGACGACAAGTCGTCCGCGCCTTTTTTGTTTTGTTTTATAACTTGTGATTTAGTTTCTTTTAACACACAAAACATCCCATGCCGCCGTATTTGAAGGGATTCTGTATTCTCCAAATGAACTTACTATCAGCCAGTTAGTTGGTAGGCCGGTATATGGGTTGATTGTTTTGGATGAAGAGAATAGGTGAGCGCTTACAATGCTTGTGTCTATAATATTTCTGTTGGCAAATAGTGCGGCAATCTCTTCTTTTGTCGGTATTCTGTAATCAACACCCGCGTTGGTGGTGCAAGCCGTTGATGCGTCGGCTGCAACTACGTCGGTAAACTTTTGTTTGAACGGTAGCGGTGCTACGACGTCACTGTCGTAAGCGTAAAGAACGGTGATGTTTCCTAAATCTTTCCCGACGGTGTTTGGCCCTTTGTTGCCGTTCAGGTCGTAAATGAAATTTGCACAAATGTATGGTTGTGAAAAATGATTATCTTTGTCGTTTCTATTTGCTATGCAGTAAGGGTTGTAGAAGGCTAGTACACTTTCTCCGTTTTGGGTTTCAAAGGCCGCAGCTTTTGTATTGGGTGTTTTGTATGTGCTAGCCGGGTAGGTCGTGTGTGCACTGAATGATGCGGAGGTTAAATAAGGATTTAATGCTGATAGAGTGCTAGGCATGGAGGTGGTACTACCTGCCATTGTTGTATATGTTGTTGGTATCCCGCAGTCAGCCAGATGAGCATTATCGCAAATGTTGTTGATTTTCAACACTTTAGCAAGCCCTTCAGTAAGAAAAGCTTCCGTTGCTGTGTCTTCCGTAACGTTGCCTTCAGAATCTTCTGTTAAGGTTCCGTATCCGCTGACGCTTGGCATCATTGCGATGGCTTGTGCCATACGAGCGTGAAGAGCTTTTCTCTGGGTGTTCCAGGTTCGCTCGTTAATATTAGCCATTAAACTTGGCAGCGTAATTGCCGCAACTACACCGATGATTGTTAATGACAATAGTATCTCTGCCATGGTGAACGCTTTCATTTGGTTCATAGATAACTCCTCCTGTTGCATATATACAATAACAATATTATTATACCACATATAATGTATTTATGCAACAAAAAGATGAAAAAACGTTACAATTGGCGAGGGCATTAGGGGCGCTGATTAAGGATTTGCGGCAGAATACATTAGGGTGTTCGATAAATCAGTTTGCGCATGAATATGATTTGGATGTGGGCAATACCAGTCGTGTGGAGAAGGGGAGCATAGATGTGAAGTTTGTTACGTTGTGGAAAATAGCAGAGGCGTTGCATATTCGGCTTAGTGTTTTGGTAGGTATGCTGGAAAAAGAGTTGGGCGAAGATTTTCAATTTTACGATGTGTAAAAAATATGCTTGAAAATTTTTTTTGTTTATATTAGACTGAGATTGTACCTGTTGGACGAGCAGGTTGACAAGCGGAGCCGTTATCGCGGTACAAGCATGGAAAATTGAATATAAGCGTGCGTAGCTCAGTTGGATAGAGTGTTTGGCTACGAACCAAAAGGTCGGGGGTTCGAATCCCTCCGCGCGTACCATTTAAAACATAGATAAGACAAGGGTTTTCACCTTGTCTTTTGTTTTAGGTGACTATGCATTTACGGAATTTTATGAGAAATTTTATAAGTTTTTGGAACGAGATAAAGAGGTGTTAAAGTATATTAAAAATATTAATTGGCAAAGTGAGGCACAAAGCGCACTGAAAAAATTTGGGCTGATGCGTTAACTTTTCGTTAATAACCGTATCTAAGACGTTCGTCTCCTATTTTATTAATCTTTCCGTCAAGATTGTAAGTTACATATTTATTTCCAACGTAGATTAATTTACCATTGAAATCATATCTAAGACGTTCGTCCCCTATTTTGTCAATCTTTCCGTTAAGATTGTAAGTTACATACTTGTTTCCAACGTAGATTAATTTACCATTGAAATCATATCTAAGACGTTCGTCTCCTATTTTGTCAATCTTTCCGTCAAGATTGTAGGTTACATATTTATTTCCAATGTAGATTAATTTACTGTCGCTATTGTATTTAGGATGTTCGTCTCCTAATTTGTCAACCTTGTCGTCAGAGTTGTAGGCTACATATTCTGGAGACTTGTTGACAGGTGATCCGTATTTAACGTGTGTTATTGTCGGATTTGGGTCATAGGTTTCTCAGGTGATTAAATCATTACCAATTTTAATTAGCTTATTATTAGAATTGTATTCGCATTTTTTATCACCAATAGAAATCATTTTATCGCCATCGTATAAAACTTTTTCGTTGCCGATTTTGGAGATTTTTTTACTACCGTTAATTTTTTTATAAGTTACAGTTTTGTTGCCGATTTTGTCTATGATTGTAGGATCAACGTAATTACCGGCAACACCTCTAAATTTGGCATGAAAGGCTTCACGTAAAGTATCATTTAAATAAATAACACGATTATTTCCGATTGTTTCTATTTTGTTTGGCTCCCAATAATAATAGGTGATTTTTAGGTCACCGACGGCGGCAATACGCTCAGGGTTTGTCGCCTCGGCATTTGTTGGCGCAAAGGTTGTAAAAAGAAAAAATAAACTTAATATAATGAAAAGTCTTTTCATAATTGTTCCC